>JAEWQZ010000171.1 GCA_023460255.1 Actinomycetes bacterium | reverse complement strand
TGCCGCAGGCCGAGGTCCCGGACTACCGCGTCCGCGTCCGCTACGGGGACCACACCACCCAGCAGGACGACCCCTACCGCTTCCTGCCGACGCTCGGCGAGATGGACCTGCACCTGGTCTCCGAGGGCCGGCACGAGGAGCTCTGGACGGTGCTCGGCGCGAACGTGCGCACCTATCCGAGCGTGCTCGGGGACGTCGTCGGCACGTCCTTCGCGGTCTGGGCGCCGAACGCCGCTGCGGTGCGGGTCGTCGGCGACTTCAACCACTGGCAGGGCACCCCGCACGCCATGCGTAACCTCGGCGCACGCGGCGTCTGGGAGCTCTTCGTCCCGGGGGTCCGTGGCGGCGAGCGGTACAAGTTCGAGATCCTCACCCCCGACGGCTCCTGGCGGCAGAAGGCCGACCCGATGGCCAAGGGCACGGAGCACCCGCCGGCCACCGCGTCGGTCGTCGTGGAGTCCGAGCACATCTGGGCCGACGCCAAGTGGCTCGAGCGGCGTGCGGCCGGCACCCCGCACCACGGCCCGATGAGCGTCTACGAGGTGCACCTGGGCTCGTGGCGGCCCGGGCTCGGCTACCGGGACCTCGCCGATCAGCTGACCGAGTACGTCCTGGCGCTCGGCTTCACGCACGTCGAGCTGCTGCCGGTGGCCGAGCACCCGTTCGGTGGCTCGTGGGGCTACCAGGTCAGCTCCTACTACGCGCCGACGTCACGGTTCGGCCACCCCGACGACTTCCGGTACCTCGTCGACCGGCTGCACCAGGCGGGCATCGGCGTGATCCTCGACTGGGTGCCGGCCCACTTCCCGAAGGACGAGTGGGCGCTGGGCCGGTTCGACGGGACGCCGCTGTACGAGCACCCCGACCCGCTCCTCGGCGAGCAGCCGGACTGGGGCACGTACGTCTTCAACTTCGGCCGCAACGAGGTGCGCAACTTCCTCGTCGCGAACGCGACCTACTGGCTGGAGGAGTTCCACGTCGACGGCCTGCGCGTGGACGCCGTCGCGTCGATGCTCTACCTGGACTACTCACGCAGCGCGGGCCAGTGGCGGCCCAACGTGCACGGCGGCCGGGAGAACCTCGAGGCGATCCGGTTCATCCAGGAGGCCAACGCGACGGCGTACCGGCGCACCCCCGGCATCCTCATGATCGCCGAGGAGTCCACCGCCTGGCCGGGCGTCACCGCGCGCACCGACGCCGGCGGGCTCGGCTTCGGCCTGAAGTGGAACATGGGCTGGATGAACGACACCCTCCGCTACCTGCGCGAGGAGCCGATCAACCGGCGCTACCACCACAGCGAGGTCACGTTCTCCCTGGTCTACGCGTTCTCCGAGCACTTCGTCCTGCCGCTCTCCCACGACGAGGTCGTGCACGGCAAGGGGTCGCTCGTCTACAAGATGCCCGGCGACGACTGGCAGCGCTTCGCGGGTCTGCGCGGCCTGCTCGGCTACCAGTGGTCCCACCCCGGCAAGCAGCTCCTCTTCATGGGCGGGGAGTTCGGCCAGACCGCCGAGTGGTCCGAGGGCCGGTCGCTCGACTGGCACCTGCTCGAGCACGCCCCCCACCAGGGTGTCCAGCGGCTCGTCACCGACCTCAACGCGTTCTACCGGGCCGAGCCCGCGCTGTGGGACCTCGACGACGAGCCCGCCGGCTTCGAGTGGGTCGACGCGCAGGACGCCGGGCACAACGTGCTGACGTACCTGCGCCGCGACAGGTCGGGCCGGGTCGTCGCGGTGGTGGTGAACTTCGCCGGCACGCCGCACGAGGGCTACCTGCTCGGCCTGCCGCGGGCCGGAGCCTGGCGCGAGGCGCTGAACACCGACGCCGACGTCTACGGCGGCTCGGGGGTGGGCAACCTCGGGCGGGTCGAGGCCGTCGACAGCCCGCACCACGCCCAGCCCGCCTCCGCGCACGTCCGGGTGCCCCCGCTCGGGGTGCTCTTCCTCGTGCCGGAGGACCAGCCCCCGGTGTGACGGTCGCCGCGCGTCAGTACAGCGCGCTCGCGAGGGCCCGACGCGCGGTGCCCACCCGCGGGTCGGCGTCGCCGACGACGGTGAACAGCTCGACGAGCCGCGCGCGGGCCGCCTCACGGTCCGCGCCCGCGGTCCGGCGCACGACCGCCAGGAGGACCTCGAACGCCTCCTCGACGCGGTCGGCGAGGAGCTCGGCGTCGGCGAGCGCGAGCTGTGCCTCGACGTCCTGCGGCGCCGCCTGCGCCTCGGCCCGCACGGCGTCGGCGTCCAGGGCCTGCGACCGGCGGAGGAGCTCGACCTGTGCGAGGCCGGCGCGTGCCATGTCGTCGCGCGGGTTCTCGGTCAGCGCGGCGGTGTAGGCGGCCACCGCCGCGTCGAGGTCGTCGCGCTGGAGGGCGTCGTACGCCTCCTGGTGACGCGGGGGCAGCGGCGGCTCGGCCGGCTCCTCGGGGGCGCTCTCGTCGTCGGCGTCCACCCGGCCGGTCACGCCGTTCGCGGCGGCCATGGCGAGGACCTGGTCGAGGAGGGCACGCACCTGGTCCGGGCCCGCCTGGTCCAGCGGCGGCAGCGGCACCGCCTGGCCCCGCACGACGGCGGCGACGGTGGCACCCGTCTGGCTGCCGACCGCCTGCGCGACCTGGGGGGCCCGCTCGACCTCGACGCGGGCCAGCAGCACCCGGCCGGCCAGCTCACCGGCGAGACCGGTGAGCATGCGGGTCACCGCGCTCGTCGCCGGGTCCGCGGAGCTCCACAGGGTGATGATCACGGGGACCTGCGCGGAGCGCTCGAGGACTTCGGCGAACGTCTCCTCGGTGACGTCGACGACGACGCCCGAGGACGAGGGGGCGGGTGCCTCGGCCGCGCCGCCTGCGGGCCGCCGGAGCGCCGACAGGTCGACGGCGCCGTGCAGCGGGATCGACGGGCGTGGTGCGGACGGCTGGCTCATCACTCTCACCTCCGACGGGTCAGCTGCCCGTCACCTGGACACGGGAGTGCTCGGCGCCGAGCACCTCGATCGGATCGGTCGAACCAGCCGGCGGCACCGCGAACGCCACGACGCTGAGCCACTGGATCTCCAGCGACGTGCGCACGGTGTCCGTGCCGAGCAGCACGGCCGTCTGGTCGGCGATCTTCAGGGTGCTGTCGGCGAGCGTGATCGTCGTCACCGTGCGGATCGTCCCGACGACGATCGCGCCGCCGTCGGCGGTCGCCATCGCGACGGCCCCGGCCTCGTCGGGCTGGTAGGTCTCGGTCAGCGTCCCGTTGCGGCCCACGACCCCGACGAACGCGTCCTTCGTCTGGGCGATCCCCTGACGCAGCGGGTCGGCCGTGAACGACTCCGCGAACTCCGACGTGTCGCGGTTCGTCAGGACGTCGACGTACCGCTCCACCACCTCGTTCGGCGCGACGGCGAGGTCCTGGGAGTTGACGCCGACGGGCGCGCTGCCCAGGCCCGGCTCGGCGGTCGCCGGCATCTGCACGCCGGGGAAGAGCCGCGCCCAGGACCAGAGCCGGTACTGCTCGCGCGGGGCCTCCTGGACGAGGGTCAGGAGCAGCGGGGCCTGCAGGTCCTCCGGCGGCTCCGTGACGACCATGAACGTCCTCGGCCACCGCTCGGTGGTCGGCAGGACGAGCGTCTGCGCGACGCCGGGGATCGCGGTGATGGCGGCGGCCTCGGCCTCGGCGTCGCCACCGGCGGCAGCGGCCAGGGCGTACTCGACCCCGCGGATGGTCGCGGCAGGGCCGGTGACCCGGGGCTCGAGGGACGTCGCGTCGAGCGACTCGTCGGCCACCGCGAGGGTGTCGGACGTGTGCTCGAGGACCTCCTCGGCCTGCTCGGCGAAGAGCGCCGGCGGGGTGGCGGCGGGCACGGCGTCGGGCTGCGGCTCGGGCAGCGGCGTGCTGCACGCGGCCAGCAGGCCGATCACGAGGGCACCGAGGACGGTGCGGCGCGGCCTCATCGGGCATCCCTCCGTCGGCGCAGCACGGGGCCCTGCGGCGCAGGCGGCTCGGCGGGTGGTTCGGCGGCAGTCGGGGGCGCAGGGGTCGACGGCGGCGCCTCGTCCGCGGTCCGGTCGACGGCGGGCAGCCCCCACGCC
>JAEWQZ010000170.1 GCA_023460255.1 Actinomycetes bacterium | reverse complement strand
GAGACCGTGCGGCTGCTGGGCATCGACACGCCGGAGCGCGGCGACTGCGGCTACGCCGAGGCGACGGCCTTGATGACCGACCTCGTCACCGGCCGCGACGTCACGCTCGTCGAGGGCAACCGCGACGACCGCGACCGGTACGGCCGCCTCCTGCGGTACGTGGAGGTGACCGTCGACGGCGAGACGGTGGACGTCGGCCTGCGCCAGCTCGAGGCGGGCCTGGCGGCCGAGGTCTACGACTCGCGGACCGGCTACCCGAGGCACGATCGCGAGGACGAGTACATCGAGGCCGACGAGGCCGCCCCGGACGCCTGTCCCGACCTGCGCGAGCACTGACGCTGGAGTCCCCCGAAAGGTCCTTGTCTCCGGCGGGACGGTCCCCGATCCTTGCACGGGAGAATCGTCAGGGGGTCGTCGTGGTGGGTCGTGAGCTCGTGCCACGCAGCCGCGGCACTCTCGTCCGCCTCGGCGGTGTGCTCACGGTGCGTGCCGAGGGCGGCCCGACCGCGAGCACGGCCCCCGTCTCGTTCGACGGCACCTGCATCACCTGGGACGATCTGCCGCGAGAGTCCCAGCGGGTCGGTCACCTGCGCTCACCGCTCGTCGCCGAGTCGGTGTCGGTCGACGGGACGCTCCTCCTCGACGGCGGCCGGCAGGTCGAGCACGCGACCGGATGGCGCTTCTACGAGGACGGCGTCGTCCTCGTCGAGGTGGTCCGGCCGGTCCTCCCGACGCCGGCCGGCGGACGCAAGACCGGATCATGGAAGCACCGGCGCGCCGTGACGCGGCGGGCCGCGAGTACCCCTCGGCGCCGGCGCGGTGTCGTCCCGGTCGCCGACGACCTGGTGCCGCGGGGAGGCGCCGTTGGCTCGTCGGGTGCCGCGGACCCGGACGCTCCCCTGGCCTGGGCCTACCTGCCGGCGATCGTCCGCACCCAGGCGGAGCGGCTCGTCCCCGACGCGACGCTGTGGCTTGGCGAGCTGACGCAGCAGGGGGTCGAGGGCTTCCCCCGGAGCCAGTCGATCAGCGCAGTGCGGCTCTCCGCGGACCGGGCTGTCGCGGTGGTGGCGACGCGGACCCTGGCTCCCATCCCGGGCGCCGGCGTCGAGGTCCACGTGGCGGAGATGGCGCGGATCCCATGGCTCGTGGAGCAGGTCGGGCTCGATCTCGGTGAGGTGACCGAGCGCGCCCGGATCGGTCGGCGCCGGGCCTGATGGACGACTGATGAACCACTACGCACGCCTGGGGCTGACCCGGGACGCCGACGGGCGGGCCGTCGCCCGCGCGTTCCGGCGGATCGCGCGCGAGGCACACCCGGATCGTGGTGGTGACACGGCGCAGTTCCACGCCCTCGAAGAGGCGTACCGGGTCCTGAGCGACCCACGGCGGCGCCGCGCGTACGACATCGAGCTCGACGGCTCCGCCCCCGACTGGGACGACGTGGCGTGGGGTGTGGAGGTCTCCCCACCGCCCCGCGCGACGGCCGGGACGGACGCCGACGCCGACGGCGCCCCGGACGACGGGCTCGCGTGGGGCGACGTGGGGTGGGGTGACGACGTCACCGGTGACGGTGTGGAGCGCCCGCACGTCCTCGACCCGTTGGTCGGCGGCCCGGTCGGCCTGCCCGACCCGCTGACGCCACCGGCCGCCGTCGTGCCCCTCGACCGGGAGGGGCTCGACGAGTGGGTCGCGGCCCTCGGCGGGCTCGCCCTGGCGGTCGTCGCCTTCGCCACCCGGATCGTCGCGGTCCGGTCCCTTCCCGCGGACGTGGTCTTCAGCGACTCGAACGGCCCCGTCACGTCGCCGCTCGTCTCGCTGATCTGGGTGGCGAGCAGCGCCGCCCTGCACACGCGGGGCCCACGCGCGTCGGGCGGCACGACCCTCGCCTGGTCGTTCACGGTCGTCGCAGCGCTGATGTGGGTGGTCGATCTGGACCCTCTCGCCGGTGCCCCTGCCTTCTGGGTGTCGACGGTGGCGGGGTTCGCCATGGTGGCGGCCTCGGTCGTCTGGGCCCGCCTGTACCGGCGCCGCCGGAATCACCCCGAACGCCTGGCCGCCCTGCAGCGCCGGGACGTCACCTGGCGTATCGACCGGCATCACCGGGCGGAGGAGTGGAACCGGGTACGTGCCGCCCTGCAGGTGCCGGGTCGACGAGCGCTCCTCGTGGGCCCCGTTGCCACCGATCCGTACGGTCGTCCGTTGCCCGGCAGGCGGTGGACGCTCGACCCGCAGGACGGGACCCAGAAGGTGCGCACGATCGGAGACGTGTCGCCGCAGGGGTCGTGGGTGGTCGTCGACGCCAGGGACGGGGTGGTCGCGCGCGCGCCGTCCTGGGCCCCGGAAGCGTGGCTCGACGCGGTGCAGGAGTGAGATCGTCACGGCGTGGACTCGAGGACACGTCTCGCAGGGCGACGCACTCCCCCCGGCGCCCGGGGGCCGCGATGACCCGGCCGGCCCACCTCCGGCCCGGGCTGGTGGCGCTCGTCGCGGCCGGGGGAGCCGTCGGCACCGCGGCCCGGTACGGGCTCTCGCACGCCGTGCCGCCGGCCGACGGCTGGCCGACGGCGACGTTCGTCGAGAACCTCCTCGGTGCGGCGCTCCTCGGGATCCTGCTGGAGGCGCTGGTGCGCCGCGGGCCGGAGACCGACGGCGTGCGACGCGTCCGGCTGACCCTCGGCACGGGCCTGCTCGGTGGGTTCACGACGTTCAGCAGCCTCGCGATCGAGATCGAGCGGCTGCTCGCGGACGGCCGGATCGGCCTCGGGATCGGGTACGGGATCGCGAGCGTGGTGCTCGGCTTCGTCTGCTGCCTCGCCGGGGTGGTCGTGGCCGCGCGCGTGCGCCGACGGGCGGCGGGCTCGTGAGCGCCGGCGTCCTGCTCGCCGTCGCCCTCGCGGGGGGCGCTGGTGCGGCGACGCGCTTCGTCGTGGACGGGCTCGTCCGGGCGCGGTGGGCTGGTGTGTTCCCGCTCGCGACGGTCGTGGTGAACGTCACCGGTTCGCTGCTCATCGGCCTGCTCGCCGGGGCGGCGCTGTTCGGCGGCCTCGGGCCGACGTGGCTGGCCGTGGCCGCGACGGGCTTCTGCGGCGGGTACACGACGTTCTCGACGGCGATGGTCGAGACCGTCCGTCTGGTGCAGGCCGACGAGGTGCGCTGGGCGGTGCTCAACGCGGCCGGCACGCTCGTGACGTGCGTGGCCGCCGCGTCGGCGGGCGTCGGGCTCGCGTGGCTGGTCGCCGGCTGACGCGGGCGGGGCGACAGGGCCGGGCGGCCGCTCGCTACGATCGCGTCACGGGGGCGTCGGCGCCGTCCGCCCGCTTCCGCAGGGAAGGCAGGTCGCGATGCCCAGGCACGTGGTGCCGCAGCCGAGCCCGGAGCGGATGGTGCCGCTGCGCGGGCACCCGCTGGTCGTCGAGGTGGTGCCCGGTCAGCCGGAGCTCGTCGCCCTCACCGCGGCCGCGTGGGCGCGGGACGCGGGGTGCTCGGCGCTGTACTTCGCCTACGTCGACGGATCCCGGTACACGCGGGAGGAGTTCCCGGACGGGACCGTGCACCACGAGGCCGTCGACCCGGACGGCGGGGACGGCGACTGGCACGAGCGGGCGCGGCACATCGAGGAGTTCCTCGCCGCGGCGATGGCCGACCAGGACGTCCCGTGGCACTTCCGCTACCTCGCCGGCCGCCCGGACCGCGCGCTGACGCACCTGGCGCGCGCGGTCGACGCGGCGGGGTACGTGGTCGGGACGCGGGCGCCTGGCGCGGGCGCGCGGGTGCGGGAGCTGCTCGAGGGGTCGGTGGCCGTCCGGCTGGCGCACCACCAGCACCGGCCGGTCCTCGTCGTGCCGCTCGAGGTGGTCGACTGGAAGGCCTACCCGTGGGTGCCCGCCTGAGCGAGCCTGCGCGACGTCGACCCGGAGCGCCCGGTTGACGCCGGCCGGGCCGTAGCCTCGGTCCCAGGCGTCCCGCGACGCCGACCACGGACAACCGACTGAGGAGCACGCACATGTTCGGGCGACGTCGAGCCTCCCGTTCCGGACCCGTCCCGCGCGACGCGGTGGCGACGGGACCGGGCGCTCAGGGACCTGGGGACGGTGACGGTCGCCGGACCATCGGCGGGATGTGGTCGGACGGCCTGGGGCGTGCCGCCACCCGCTCGGTGCAGGTGCTCGCCCTGCTCGCCCTGGCCGCCGCCGCCGTGCTCGCGCTGATGCAGCTGACGGCGATCGTCATCCCGGTGCTGGTGGCCCTGGTGCTCGCGGCCGCGATCCACCCGCTCGTGTCGTGGCTGCGACGGCGCGGTGTGCCGTCGATGCTCGCGACGTGGATCGCTCTCCTCACGCTCGTGGCGGTGCTCAGCGGCGTCGTGTGGGCGGTGGTGCGGGCCGTGGCCGACCAGTGGGACGAGCTGACCGAGCAGGCCATCGAGGGGTTCCAGAAGGCGCAGACCTACCTCCAGGGCGCCCTGCCGTTCGAGGTCACCGAGGAGCAGCTGCGTGAGCTGGGGGCCTCCGCGGGAGAGCTGCTGCAGTCCTCGGCGGTCCGCGGCGGCCTGCTGGCAGGGCTCTCGCAGACAGTCGAGTTCGTCGCCGGCTTCTTCCTCATGGTCGTGGTGCTGTTCTTCTTCCTGAAGGACGGTCCGCGCATCTGGGAGTTCATGCTCCGGCCCTTCGAGGGCGAGCGGTACGAGCGTGGCATCCGCGTGGGGCAGGCGACGATCACGAGCCTCGGCGGCTACGTCCGCGGGACGGCGATCGTGGCTGCCGTGGACGCCGTCGGCATCGGTGTCGGGCTGGCAATCGTCGGTGTGCCGCTGGTGATCCCGCTGTCGGTGCTCGTGTTCCTGCTCGCGTTCATCCCGCTCGTCGGTGCGACGCTGGCCGGCGTCGTCGCCGCGCTCGTCGCGCTGGTCGCGGTCGGGCCGGTGGAGGCACTGATCGTGGTGGCGATCGTCGTCGCGGTGAACCAGCTCGAGGGCGACCTGCTCCAGCCCGTGGTGATGGGCCGCTCGCTGCGGCTGCACCCCCTGGTGATCCTCGTCGCGTTGACCGCCGGGACGGTCCTCGCGGGCATCACGGGTGCCGTGCTCGCCGTGCCGATCGCGGCGTCGATCTGGCGCTCGATCCAGGTCTGGGACGGGCCGGAGACGCCGGCACGGTTCGCCCGGAAGAAGCGGCGCGAGGCCGTCCCGGCCGACGCAGATGACGCCCCGGAGGCTGCAGGCCGGGCGTGACCGGCTCGGCCTTCGCCCTTGAGTGGGTGAGAGCATGGCGCGCGGCCAGGTGGCGCGGGGTTCAGTTGGCCCTTCTCGTGACGAGGGCGATGAGCTCGCGGCTGCAGCCGATCGCGGCGGCGAGCGCGGTGTAGCTCCAGTGGGCCGGGTTCTCCGCGCGGAGCCCGTTGATGAGGCGGTCGCGTTCGAGCCGGTAGCGGGCGGCGAGCTCATCGGCCTCGGCGGCCTTGCGGTGGAGCTCGCGAGCGCGGGCTGCTCGGGGGTCGGACGTTCCCTGTGAGACTCGGGTACGCAGCGGGTCCGCGCGACCTGCGGCACGCCGAGGGGCGGCACCGTGAGTGGTGCCGCCCCTGGCGGGCCGACGGGCCCTGCGTGAACCCTCAGAGCCCACGCGCGAACTCCGTGATCAGCGAGGGCACGGCGGCGTCGAAGCCGACGACGTCGAGCATCCCCGCATCCGAGGGGTCCGCGATCGAGAACCCCGTTGCCGTCATGCCGACGACGACGAGCCTCGCGGCGATCCCGGACCGCCGGCGGTACTCGACGAGGGCCTGGTGCGGATGAATCCGCCCCGCCCACGTCTCGTTGTCCGTGTAGATCACGAACGTGTCGACCGACAGTCCCTTCTCGGTGGCGTACACCATCGGCAAGGCGCAGTCGGTCCCCGACATCGGCATCGCATCGACCACGCGCAGTGCGTCGTCGAGCCGCTGCCGCGGCGAGATGGCCAGCGGCTTGAGCGCGGTGTCGTGCCAGTTCGTGGTGTACGCCGCCCCGCCATTCGCAGTCGTGAACCCGACCGCCATCGCGGACGGCTCCGTAGCGAGCTGCACGAGCGCCAGCGCGGCCGAGGCCTCGCGTGCGGTGATCGGCAGCCCCGAGATCGGCGAACCCATCGACCCGGAGACGTCGACCGCGAGCAGCGTGCGCTTCCCGGACGGCTCCACCGCGCCGAAGGCCCGGTAGAACGCGGCGTCGAGAGCGTCGACCACCTTGCGGCTCGGCGACCACTCCCCGACCCCACGCGCCGAGCGACCGGACGCGTAGGTGCGCTGCGCCACCAGCACGTTCACCGGGTGCACACGCGCCGAACGCAGGCGCCCGGCGTCGGTCAGCTGGGCCACGACCTCGTCGGTCCGCCCGCCGAGGTCCGGGAGCATACCGAGCCGGGTCAGGCGGGGCAGCTGACGCATGAGTGCCGTCTGCGGCACGCCGACGTCGAGCAGCGCGTCCCACACCGCGGTCTCGCCGAGCGCGGCGTCCGGGAGCATCTCCCAGGACAGCCGGTGCTCGCGCACCAGCCGCGCCCACGTGGCCGAGTCGGTGGCCGCCTGCGCTGCGACGAAGCCCTCGATGAGGGCCGGCGTCGCGTCGCCGACGGAGCCACGCACGATCCAGTCGAACGTCGCCCGCAGCTCGGGGACCACCGACTCCGGGTGTGCCAGCCGCAGCAGGTCGCGGTGCGACCAGCCCTCGCGCTGGCGGTACTTGACCACCTGGTAGGCGAGGGTGTCGGGCTCCCGGGAGGTGTACCAGGAGCCGACCGCGCGCCGCAGCCCGCGACCCCACCCGCGGAACTGCTCGACGTAGCCGGCGAACAGGAACAGGTGCGTCCCGGTCCGGGCGACCTGCGGCAGCGCCGCGAGCGCAAGCTGCGCCGACTCCGGCACGGCCGCGGCGTAGGCCAGCGCGAAGAGCGCCGGGTTCTGCTTGGGCGCCGCGCCGCGCACGGAGACCTCGACGATCGTGCGGACGAGCGTCTCGGGGTCCTCGTGGGCCATCCGGCCGACGACCTCGGCGTTCTCCCGCGCCAGCTCGCGCGGTGCGGTGTAGTAGGTGCCGCCGTCCACGCCGAGGGTCAGGAAGCGCCGCAGGCGCGCGGCCTCGTCGAGCACAAAGGTGTAGCCCCCGGCAGCGTTGAGCTGCTGGCGGGAGTCGGCCCGCTCGCTCTGCGGGGTACGCCGCAGGCCGAGCGTGCGCAGCACGTCCATCGGTCAGTCCTCTCGTTCGGCGGCGGCGGTGGCGGGCGTGGTGTGCACACCGGGCGGAACCCGGCGAGCCGGGCTGCCCTCCTCCGAGGGCCTCCGTGACAGGGAGAGGTAACCGATGCGCTCCGGCCCGCCACCACCGCCGACGTGGGTGGAGCGGGCATGTGGCTGGCCTCCGGAACGGCGTCCTGCGACGCCGAGCAGTACCCCGAAGAGCCGGGACTCGAACCCGCACTGCCATTCACCAGGTAACCGAAGACACTCCGGCCCGCTCCGGAGAGGCTCGGGTGGGCGTGTGATGACGCCGGAGTCCTGCTCTGCCACTGAGCTACGCCACCGAAGCGGCGGCGGGACTCGAACCCGCGACCTGGCCATTAAGAGTGGTAACCGACAGTCTCCGGCCCACCCGAGTCTCTCCATGATGCTGTTGTCATCGGGGAGTGTAGGGGGCTACACAGCATCGTGCGAAGGCCTTTTCGGGTGAGGCACCTTCCAGGGATGGAGCCCGGGCGGGCGTGGTAGTGGCCGCCGGATCGCCTGCTGCTCTGCCAACTGAGCTACCGACGCCCCAGCGTCGGGAGGGACTTGAACCCTCGACCCGCAGGTCCTGATAACCGACGACCGTCGGCCCGCCCGGGCCGAGGTCCCAGTGTGGCCGCGGCGTGAGCGGCGCTCAAGGCGGTTGCGTACTCCGAGGCCGGCCAACTACTCGACGACGTCGCGAAGAGCCCGGGTCGCGATGTCGGCGAGGCGGCCCTTGACCACGCCGGCCGAGACCTCCCGGCAGATCACCTCGACCATCTCGCCGCGGAACGCGAGCAGGATGTGACGGGTCCTTCGCCACGGCTCGTCGCACCGGCCGACGTCGACCGGCAGGCACCATGACATCCGTCACCCCCAGGTGCTGACGCCACGCACTACGCGCGCCCCTCCGGGTCCGCGACCGTGGAGTCATCACCGTTCGACGAGGGAGATGACAGTGGCTGACGTCGTGACGATCCAGGGACTGGAACACCGATACGACCGGACGCACGCGCTGCGCGGCGTCGACCTGACAGTCGCCGCGGGCGAGTGCCTGGCGCTGCTCGGGCCGAACGGCGCGGGCAAGACGACGCTCGTCGGCGCGCTGACGGGGACCCTCGTGCCGACCGCGGGCGTCGTCCGCATCGACGGCGCCGACCCGCGCCGGCCGGCCA
>JAEWQZ010000169.1 GCA_023460255.1 Actinomycetes bacterium | reverse complement strand
TCGTCGCCCCCTCCGGCGACGCCCCCTCCGCCGTGGCGCCCGCGCGAGCCGCGCGTCGCGTCGCGACGAGGCTCGCCACCGTCGCCACCGTCAGGGTCCCCAGGATGATCGTCAGGGAGAGCCAGATCGGGATCTCCGGCGCCCACTCGACGTGCCGGCCACCGTTGATGAACGGCAGCTCGTTGGTGTGCAGGGCCTCCAGGACGAGCTTCACGCCGATGAAGCCGAGGATGACCGACAGGCCCTCCGAGAGGTACACGAGCCGCTGGAGGAGGCCACCGAGGAGGAAGTACAGCTGCCGCAGGCCCAGCAGGGCGAAGGCGTTCGTCGTGAAGACGATGTACGGCTCCTTGGTCAGGCCGTAGATCGCCGGGATCGAGTCGAGCGCGAACAGCACGTCGGTGGAGCCGATCGCGACCATCACGATGAGCATCGGCGTGACCAGCCGCCTGCCGTCCTGGCGGACGGTGAGGCGGTCGCCGTTGTACTCGTTCGTCGACGGGACCACGCGGCGCACGAGGCGGAGCAGCCTGTTCTCGTGGTACTCCGCCGGAGTCTCGCTGTCGTGGTCCTCCCTGGCCAGCTTCACCGCCGTGTAGACGAGGAACGCGCCGAACACGTAGAACACCCACGAGAACTCGGCGATCGCGGCGGCGCCGGCCCAGATGAAGACGCCGCGGAGCACGAGCGCGATCGCCACCCCGACGAGGAGCACCTTCTGCTGGTACTGCCGGGGGACGGCGAACCTCGTCATGATGATGAGGAAGACGAAGAGGTTGTCGACCGACAGGCTCTTCTCCGTCACGTAGCCGGCGAAGTACTCCCCGCCGTGGCTCGGCCCCCAGACCAGGAGCAGGCCGACCCCGAAGACCAGCGCCAGAGCGATGTAGACGGTCGACCACACGGCCGACTCGCGGAAGGTCGGCTCGTGCGGGGTGCGCACGTGGGCGTAGAAGTCGAAGACGAAGAGCCCGAGCACGCCGATCACCGTCGCGGCCCAGACCCAGACGGCGACGGACACGCGAAGCCTCCGGTACGTAGGGGTGTGCACCGGAGGTCTCCTCCGCCCGGCGCGGCCGGACCTGGTGCACCGGGCCGTCGCGAGGACGGCCGTGATGACGACGCACCGGCGTCGGGAGTACTCCCCTCCTCGTCCAAGGGTAGGGCCTGCCGGACGGCGGTCACGCAGGCCCACAGGGACGCACGCAGGCCCACAGGGACGCCCCGGGCCAAGGACGCCGCAGGCCCGCGCTCACGCGCGGGCCTGCGGCGGTGACCCCGGGACGCTCACCGGGGCCGGACCCGGGGGATCAGCCCGTGAAGGCGGGGGCAGCCTGCACGGCGACGGCCGGCACGGCCGGCTTCACCTGCGGCTCGACCGGCTGCTGCGGCTCCACCGGCTGCTGCGGCTCCACCGTGATCTGCGTCGGCGTCACGGTCGGCGTCGGGGTGCTTGTGGGCGGAGGGGTCTCCTCGTCGACGGGCGGGGGTGCGTCGCACTCGGGCACGTCGAGGTAGTGCTCGAGGTCGCGGTGCCGGGCGGCCACGATGGGGGGCCACCCCAGGACCCCGGTGCCCGTGGCGCGGTCGACGACGGTCGGGACCTTGCTCCGCGACAGCCCGTGGGTCTGGTCCTCCTGCACGGCCCAGCCGGGCCCGCACACGCCGTCGGGCAGGAGGGACGCGTCCAGGTCGCGCGTCCAGCGGTGCCCGTCGCGGACCAGGATCAGGGTCTGCCGCCCGGAGTTGGCCCAGGAGGCCGGAGCCGCTGTGTTGATCTTGCGGTAGACGTAGACGAGCGTGAGGTCGTCGTCACACGCGTTCGCAGCCGTCGGCAGCAGCGCCAGTGTGAGTCCGATCGAGAGAGCCGCGATGACTCGGCGGCGCACGATGCGCATGGGGGGTTCCTTCGGGTGGGGGATGCAGGGACGAGCGTGCCCAGTCGTGAACTATGCCCGATTTCGCCCTGTTCTGCCACCAAGATCACCCATACGGGCGTGTCCGGGACGTTCTGTCCCGGGAAAGAACGCCGGCGCGGCCCCGCCGCAGGTCAGGCCGTCGCGGCCCGCATCTGACGCAGTTCCTTCTTCAGGCCCGAGACCTCGTCCCGGAGTCGCGCCGCGAGCTCGAACTGGAGCTCGGCGGCGGCCGCGTGCATCTGGTCGGTCAGCTCCTGGATGAGCTCGGCCAGGTCGGCGGCGGGCACGTCGGAGAGCCGGCGGTCGGCGGCGGCTGGCGCGCGGCTGTCCGCTCCGGGGCGGGGAGCCGTGCCGCGCCCCCGTGAGGCCTTCCGGTACCCACCCTTGAGCAGCTCGACGGTGTCGACATCCTCCCGCGCAAGCATGTCCGTGACGTCCGCGATCCGCTTGCGCAGCGGGGTCGGGTCGATCCCGTGCTGGGTGTTGTAGGCGAGCTGCTTGTCCCGTCGGCGGTTCGTCTCGTCGATCGCGCGGGCCATCGACGGCGTGATCGCGTCGGCGTACATGTGCACCTCGCCGGAGACGTTGCGGGCCGCCCGCCCGATCGTCTGGATGAGCGAGGTGTCCGAGCGCAGGAAGCCCTCCTTGTCGGCGTCGAGGATGCTGACGAGGGACACCTCCGGCAGGTCCAGCCCCTCCCGCAGCAGGTTGATCCCCACCAGGACGTCGACCGTGCCGAGCCGCAGCTCGCGGAGGAGCTCGACGCGGCGCAGCGTGTCCACCTCCGAGTGCAGGTACTGGACGCGGACGCCCTTCTCGAGCAGGTAGTCCGTGAGGTCCTCGGCCATCTTCTTCGTCAGCGTCGTGACGAGGACGCGCTCGTCACGATCCGAGCGGGCCCGGATCTCGTCGAGGAGGTCGTCGATCTGCCCGCGCGTGGGCTTGACGACCACCTGGGGGTCGACCAGGCCGGTGGGGCGGATGATCTGCTCCACGACGCCGTCGGACTGGGCCAGCTCGTACGGTCCGGGCGTCGCTGACAGGTAGACGGTCTGGCCGATCCGGTCGACGAACTCCTCCCAGCGCAGCGGGCGGTTGTCCATCGCGCTCGGCAGCCGGAAACCGTGCTCGACGAGCGACCGCTTGCGGGACATGTCCCCCTCGAACATCGCCCCGATCTGCGGCACGGTGACGTGCGACTCGTCGATGACGAGGAGGAAGTCCTCGGGGAAGTAGTCCAGGAGCGTGTGCGGCGGGGTGCCCTGGGCGCGGCCGTCGATGTGCCGTGAGTAGTTCTCGATCCCCGAGCAGGAGCCGACCTGGCGCATCATCTCCAGGTCGTAGGACGTGCGCATGCGCAGCCGCTGGGCCTCCAGCAGCTTGTTCTGACCCTCCAGCTCGGCGAGCCGCTCCTCGAGCTCCGCCTCGATCCCGTCGATGGCGCGCGCCATCCGCTCCGGACCGGCGACGTAGTGGGAGGCCGGGAACAGGAACGTCTGCTCCTCGGCCCGGACGATGTCGCCGGTGACGGGGTGCAGCGCGTGGATCGCCTCGATCTCGTCGCCGAAGAACTCGATCCGGACGGCGAGCTCCTCGTACACGGGGATGATCTCGACGGTGTCCCCCCGGACCCGGAAGGTCCCTCGCGTGAAGGCCATGTCGTTGCGCGTGTACTGCATCGCGACGAAGCGTCGCAGGAGCTGGTCGCGCTCGATCTGGTCCCCGACCGCCAGCGGCACCATCCGGTCGACGTACTCCTGCGGCGTGCCCAGGCCGTAGATGCAGGAGACGGAGGCGACGACGACCACGTCACGCCGCGTGAGCAGCGAGTTCGTGGCGGAGTGCCGCAGGCGCTCCACCTCGTCGTTGATCGAGGAGTCCTTCTCGATGTAGGTGTCCGTCTGCGGGATGTACGCCTCGGGCTGGTAGTAGTCGTAGTACGACACGAAGTACTCGACGGCGTTCTTCGGCAGCAGCTCACGGAACTCGGTGGCCAGCTGGGCGGCCAGCGTCTTGTTGGGCGCCATCACCAGCGTCGGGCGCTGGAGGCGCTCGATGAGCCACGCGGTCGTGGCCGACTTGCCGGTGCCCGTAGCACCGAGCAGGACGACGTCCTTCTCCCCCGCCAGCAGGCGGGTGGCGAGCTCGTCGATGGCCTGCGGCTGGTCGCCCGACGGGCGGTAGTCGGAGACCACCTCGAAGGGGTTCACCCGGCGCTGGAGGTCGGTCACGGGACGCACTCCCCCACCGTACGTCCAGCCGCCGACACGCAGCGCCGGGCCGCCGCACGGCCCCGTACCGACGACCCCGCACCGGACGTGCGCCGAACGGGTGAAGTCGGCGCGTCGGCGTGTTGCACACATGGCACGGAACGTTGCGGAGTGATTAAATTCGGTCTCAGCCGGAAGAAGCGGGGATCCCCTCATGAGACGGACATATCGCGCGCTCGTCGCGGCAGTCGTCCTTGCCGTCGTGGCGCCCGCGTCAGCCGCTGTCGCGGGGCCGGAGCACGACGCCGCCGAGCTGTCGCAGACGATCGAGGTCGCGTGGCTCATGCCGGGCCCGTTCCACGGGTACGCGACGTTCCCCCAGACCTACCTCCCCGGGGGCGTGCCCTCGTGCGGTGAGGGAGCCGTCCAGGTCGACGTCTACAAGTACGGCACGCCCGAGGTCCGGGACCTCGTCCACCAGCTCCTCGCCCGAGGTGTCCTCACCAGCCCCGCGGACGACGCCCGCGTCGCCACGGCACCCCGGGTCTACTGGTTCGTCGAGCTGACCCCGTGCAGCCCGGTCGACCCCGGCGTGCCGATCGACCCGGGCCCCCCGGTCGACCCCGGCACGCCGATCGACCCCGGCACCCCGCAGGGCCCGGTCGACCCGGGCACCCCGCCGACGGCCCTGCCGGCTCGCCCCCTCGTCGCCCTGCCCGCCTACGCAGGGTGACGTTCCCGGGCAGCTAGCTCACAGCCCTGCGCTCGACCAGGGCCGAACGGGAGCGCCCTCCGCCCGACAGTCCCGGTCCGGTCCGGCCCGCGCCCTACCTCCCGCGCGTCGTCGACGAAGGCTCGCGCGGGCACCTCGTCCGTCGACGCGACCTTCAGTCCGCCGGCCGCGTCCCGTCGCCGGTCGCCGTCAGGCGTCCCCACAGCCCGTCGACCTGCGCGCGCAGGTCGGCCATCGTGCCGGACCCGTCCAGGACGACGTCGGCGGCCTCGAGGCGCGCCTCGTCGTCGGCCTGCGCGGCCAGCCGTGCCCACGCCGCGTCGCGGGTCAGGCCGCGCTCGTCGACGAGACGCTGCGCCCGGACTTCGGCGGGCGCGTCGACCACCACCAGGACGTCGAAGTGCCCGGCCTGGCCCGTCTCGACGAGCAGCGGGATGTCGTGCACGACCATGGCGGTCCCCTGCGCGACGGCCGCCGCCTCCGCCTCCTGCGCGGCCTCGCGCACCCGCGGGTGGACGATCGCGTTGAGCCGCTCCAGCGCCGCGGGGTCGGCGAAGACCCGTTCCCCCAGCGCCTGCCTGTCGAGCTGGCCGAGGGGCGTGAGGACGGGTCCGAACTCGGCCACGACCTCGGCCAGGCCCGGGGTCCCCACGTCGACCACCGCTCGGGCGAGGACGTCGTGGTCGATGACGGTGGCCCCCAGCTCCGTCAGCCGGCATGCCACCACCGTCTTGCCTGCGGCGATCCCGCCGGTCAGGCCCACGCGCAGCACTCCCCTGTCGAGACTCAGCCCGTCCTCGTGCACCGCCACGTCGCCAGCGTACGACCGTGCGCCATCGGGGCAAACGGGCGCAGCCCGGGGCCGCACGCGCGAGGGGCCGGCCCCTCGGGACCGGCCCCTCGTGCGTCGTGCGCGGCGTCGCTCAGTTGCCCGTGAGCTTCTCCCGCAGCGCGGCCAGCGCCTCGTCGGACGCGAGCGTGCCGGACGCCTCGGCCTGCGGCGACGAGGAGTACGTGCTCGGCGCGTCCTCGGCGCCGCCGCTGGCGGCCTCGGCGTCGGCCTGCGCGGCCGCCGCGACCTGCTTCTTGTGGGCCTCCCAGCGCTCGTGGGCGGCCGCGTACTGGGCCTCCCACTCCTCGCGCTGCTTCTCGTAGCCGGGCAGCCACTCGTTCGTCTCGGGGTCGAAGCCCTCGGGGTACTTGTAGTTCCCCTTCTCGTCGTACTCGGCGGCCATGCCGTACAGCGCGGGGTCGAAGTCCTCGCTGCTCGGGTCCACGCCCTCGTTCGCCTGCTTGAGGGAGAGGGAGATGCGCCGGCGCTCGAGGTCGATGTCGATGACCTTGACGAAGGTCTCGTCACCGACGTTGACGACCTGCTCGGGCAGCTCGACGTGACGCTGCGCGAGCTCCGAGATGTGCACGAGGCCCTCGATGCCGTCCTCGACGCGCACGAAGGCGCCGAAGGGGACGAGCTTGGTGACCTTGCCAGGCACGACCTGCCCGATGGCGTGCGTCCGGGCGAACGCCTGCCACGGGTCCTCCTGCGTCGCCTTGAGCGACAGCGACACGCGCTCCCGGTCGAAGTCGACGTCGAGCACCTCGACGGTGACCTCCTGGCCGACCTCGACGACCTCGGACGGGTGGTCGATGTGCTTCCAGGACAGCTCGGAGACGTGCACGAGACCGTCGACGCCGCCGAGGTCGACGAACGCACCGAAGTTGACGATCGACGACACGACGCCGGGACGGACCTGGCCCTTCTGCAGGGTCTGGAGGAAGGTGGAGCGCACCTCCGACTGCGTCTGCTCGAGCCATGCGCGCCGCGACAGGACCACGTTGTTGCGGTTCTTGTCGAGCTCGATGATCTTCGCCTCGATCTCCTTGCCCACGTAGGGCTGGAGGTCGCGCACGCGGCGCATCTCCACGAGAGAGGCGGGCAGGAAGCCGCGCAGCCCGATGTCGAGGATGAGGCCGCCCTTGACCACCTCGATGACGGTGCCGGTGACGACGCCGTCCTCCTCCTTGATCCGCTCGATCGTGCCCCAGGCGCGCTCGTACTGCGCACGCTTCTTGGACAGGATCAGCCGACCCTCCTTGTCCTCCTTCTGCAGGACGAGGGCCTCGACGACGTCGCCGACCTTGACGACGTCGTCAGGGTCGATGTCGTGCTTGATGGAGAGCTCGCGGGAGGGGATGACGCCCTCGGTCTTGTAGCCGATGTCGAGGAGGACCTCGTCCCGGTCGACCTTGACGATGGTGCCCTCGACGATGTCGCCGTCGTTGAAGTACTTGATGGTCGCGTCGATCGCGGCGAGGAGGTCCTCGCTCGAGCCGATGTCGTTGACGGCGACCTGCGGCGCGGCCGGCCGCGTGGTGGAGATGGTCATTGAGGTGTGAGCTCCGATGCGGACAGGGAGTAGTGCGGACAGGGTGGGTGGTGCTGTGGTGCGGATGGCGGTGCAGCGCTACGCCCACGTGCGGCCACGACGCCCCGCCACGACGGGCGGGTCGGGAGACACACGGGGAGGCGGCGCAGGCGAAACCTGCGCCGAGACGTGCTACACCGCCATCGATCCTAGGCGCCCGCGCAAGGGCGGGTCAAAGCCGGGCCGGGCGCGCGTCAGGCGAGGACCTGCGCCACCCGCAGCAGGTCGGCCGGGACCGTCTTGACCTGGCCGGCCATCTCGTCGAACGGGACGAGCACGACCTCGCCCCCCTGGAGCCCGGTCATGACGTCGGAGCGCCCCTCCTGGAGGGCGTCCACGGCGGCCACGCCGAACCTGCTGCCGAGGATCCGGTCGGTCGGGGTCGGCGAGCCGCCGCGCTGCACGTGGCCCAGGATCGTCACGCGGGTCTCGAACCCCGTCCGCCGCTCGAGCTCCGCCGCGACCCGCTCGCTCGCGGATCCCGCGACGATGGCGCCCATCGGCCCGAGCTCCGTGGTGAAGCTCATCGACGTCCCCTCGCGCGGGACAGCGCCCTCGGCCACCACGACGATCGAGAACGAGGCGTGCGCCCGGTGCCGGTGGACGAGGGTCTTGACCAGCTGGTCGATGTCGAACGGCTCCTCGGGCGCGAGCACGATCTCCGCACCGCCGGCGATGCCCGCGTGCACGGCGATCCAGCCCGCGTGACGACCCATCACCTCGACCACCATGACGCGGTTGTGGCTCTCCGCCGTGGTGTGCAGCCTGTCGATCGCCTCCGTCGCGATGTTCAGCGCCGTGTGGAAGCCCACCGACAGGTCGGTGCCGACGACGTCGTTGTCGATCGTCTTCGGGATGCCGACGACGCGCACGCCGGCCTCGGCCACCTTGCTCGCCGCGTGCAGCGTCCCGTCCCCGCCGACGCAGATCACCGCGTCGATCCGCTCGGCCTCCAGCGTCGCGAGCACGCCCTCCATCCCGCCCTCGTTGCGGTGCGGGTGGTACCGGTCGGTGCCCAGCAGGGTCCCACCGAGCGGCAGGACGTTGCGGATGTCCTGCCGGCCGATCTGCACGACGTTCCCGTCGACGACGCCGCGCCAGCCATTGCGGAAGCCGACGATCGTGTGGCCGTACGTCCCCATCCCGTGCTTGACGACAGCCCGGATCACGGCGTTCAGCCCCGGGACGTCACCGCCACCGGTCAGCAACCCGATCCGCACGTCAGTCTCCTTCGCTCGCGAGGTCCGGGCCCACCCTAGCGACGCGTGCGCCCCCGACGCCGCCTGCGAGGATGTCGCGTGGGTCGTCGACCGGGGCACCGGAGCCCGGCGCCCGACGGGTCGGAGGAGACAGCATGACGCACCCACCCCCCGGCTTCGCGGGGTTCGCCGACGACGCGCAGACGGGCCGCGCGGGACGATCGTGGTGGGACGCCAACGCCGCCGACTACCTCGCGGAGCACGGCGACTTCCTCGGCCCCGCGGACTTCTGCTGGGGCCCTGAGGGGGTGCGGGAGGCCGATGCCCGCCTGCTCGGCGAGGTCGCCGGGAGGCGGGTGCTCGAGGTCGGGGCGGGGGCCGCGCAGTGCAGCCGGTGGCTCACCGCCCGCGGTGCCCTGGCCGTCGCGACGGACGTCTCCGGCGGGATGCTCGCCCAGGGGCGGGTGCTGGACGCGGCCCTGGGCACCTGCACGCCGCTGGTCCAGGCGGACGCCAGGGCCCTGCCGTTCGCCCCCGGCTCCTTCGACATCGCCTTCACCGCCTTCGGCGCGCTGCCGTTCGTCGCGGAGACGGCCCGGGTGCACGAGGAGGTCGCACGGGTCCTGTCACCGGGCGGACGCTGGGTGTTCGCCGTGACGCACCCGGTGCGGTGGGCGTTCCCCGACGACCCCGTCGGCCTGACGGCTGTGCGGTCCTACTTCGACCGGCGGCCCTACGTCGAGACGGACGACGCCGGGACCGTCACCTACGCCGAGCATCACCGCACCCTGGGCGACCACGTCGACGACCTCGTCGCGGCGGGCTTCCGGCTCGAGCGTCTGGTCGAGCCCGAGTGGCCGCCGGGCCACGAGCGCACCTGGGGCGGCTGGGGACCCGTGCGCGGGGCACTGCTGCCCGGCACCGCGATCTTCGTCTGCCGCCTGGGCTGAGCAGCCCGGGGCGGACGGACGCACCGGGCCGGACGGATGCCCCGCGCACCGGCGCGGGCGGGCTCAGTGACCGGCGTCGTGCCAGCTGGCCCCCGTGCCCACCGACACGTCCAGCGGGACGGCCAGCTCGCCGGCCCCGCCCATCTGCGCGCGCACCAGGGCCTCCACGACCTCCCGCTCCCCCGGGGCGACCTCGAGGACGAGCTCGTCGTGCACCTGGAGCAGCATGCGCGACCGCAGCCCGGCCGCACGCAGCTCGCGGTGCACACCGAGCATCGCGACCTTGATGAGGTCGGCCGCGCTGCCCTGGATGGGGGCGTTCAGCGCCATCCGCTCGGCCATCTCGCGACGCTGCCGGTTGTCGCTGACCAGGTCCGGCAGGTACCGGCGCCGGCCGAGGATCGTCGAGGTGTACCCCGTGCGCCGCGCCTCGTCGACGATCCCCGCGAGGTAGTCCCGCACCCCGCCGAACCGTGCGAAGTAGTCCTCCATGAGCGCGCTCGCCTCGCCCACCGAGATGCCCAGCTGCTTGGAGAGCCCGAACGACGACAGGCCGTACGCCAGGCCGTAGGACATGGCCTTGATCTTCGACCGCATCGCCGACGTGACCTCCGTCGTCGGCACCCCGAAGACACGCGAGCCCACGTACCTGTGCAGGTCCTCCCCCGACCGGAACGCCTCGATCAGCCCCTCGTCCCCGGACAGGTGGGCCATGATCCGCATCTCGATCTGGCTGTAGTCGGCGGTGAGGAGGGTCTCGAAGTCCTGCCCCACGACGAACGCGCGCCGGATCCGGCGGCCCTCCTCGGTGCGGATGGGGATGTTCTGCAGGTTCGGGTCCGTCGAGGAGATCCGCCCCGTGGCCGCGATGGTCTGCAGGTACGTGGTGTGGATGCGGCCGTCGTCGGCCACCGACCGCAGGAGCCCCTCGACGGTCTGCCGCAGCCGCGACGCGTCCCGGTGCGCAAGCAGGTGCGCCAGGAACGGGTGCTGGGTGCGCTCGAAGAGGTCGGCCAGTGCCGCGGCATCGGTCGTGTAC
>JAEWQZ010000168.1 GCA_023460255.1 Actinomycetes bacterium | reverse complement strand
GCCGCCGGGGCCCCCCCCCCCGGGCCCCCGGGCGCCGCGACCGACGCCCTCGGCCGCGCGCCGGGCAGCACAATGGGCAGCGTGGGCGCGACGGAGACCACCGGCACGTCGGTCACCACGGGCCCGGCGGGAGCCGTCGCCGCCCCCGTCGGCTCCGCGGTGCGCCGCGGCGGACGACGCCGGGCCGGGCTCGGGTTCCTCGGCATCGTCGGGTTCGCGCTGACGTGGGAGCTCATCGGGCGCACCGGCGTCATCAACGCGGAGTACGTGCCGCCCTTCTCGACGACGGCGGCCCGCCTCGTCACCGAGCTGGGCACGCCCAAGCTCTGGTCGGTCCTCGGCGACACGCTCCTCACGTGGGCCATCGGCCTCGGGATCGCGGTCAGCGCGGCACTCGTCGTCGGAACCGTGATCGGCCTCGTGCCCTTCCTGCGGCGCGCCACCCACACCACCATCGAGTTCCTGCGCCCGATCCCGTCGGTCGCCATCATCCCGCTCGCCGTCCTCCTCCTCGGGCTCACCCGGGAGGCCGCGCTGATCGTCGTCGTCTACGCGCCCTTCTGGCAGGTGCTCATCCAGGTGCTCGCGGGCATCGCCGACGTCGACGCCGTCGGCCGCGACACCGCCCGCAGCTTCGGGCTCGGCCGGTGGCACCGGATCCGCCACCTCGTGCTCCCGACGGCGCTGCCCTACGTGATCACGGGCTTCCGGCTGGCCGCGTCCATCGCGCTGGTGCTGACGATCACCGCAGAGCTCGTCATCAAGAACCCCGGCATCGGGCGCCAGATCGACGTGTACCGAATGGCGCCGGACGCGCCCGGGCTGTACGCGCTGGTGCTGGTCACCGGACTCCTGGGCCTGCTCGTCAACCTCGGGACGCGGACCATCGAGCGCCGCGTCCTGCACTGGCACCCCTCCGTGCGACGGGAGGCGGCCCAGTGAACGGCCCACGCGCCGGCGTCCGACGCACCGCGGTCCCCGTCGCCCTCGCCACCGCCCTCAACGGCCTCCGGGCCGGCGTCCGCCGCACCGCGGTCCCCGTCGCCTTCGCCACCGCCCTGCCCGTCCTCCTGGTGCTGGGCTGGGCGGCGATCACGCGCGAGACCGCGAACCTCTACGTGCCGTCCCCGACGCGGGTGGCCGAGGCGTTCGTCACGACCTGGCTGGACCCGCAGACCATCGCGCGCGACGTCATGCCGAGCCTGGGCCGCTTCGCCCTCGGGGCGATCGCCTCGATCGTGATCGGAGTCGTCGCCGGGACGATCATCGGCGCGACGCCGTGGCTGCGGGCCCTGCTCGAGCCGATGCTCGAGTTCTTCCGTGCGATCCCGCCGGTGGTGCTGGTCCCCGTCCTCAGCCTCGTCCTCGGGCTCGGCAACGAGATGAAGGTCGCCGTCATCATCTCCGGCGCCGTGTGGCCGGTCCTGCTCAACACCGTCGAGGGTGTCCGCGCGATGGACCCCGTGCTGGTCGACACGTCCCGCTCCTACGGGATCCGGGGGGCCCTCGCGTACCGCTACTACGTCCTGCCCGCCGCAAGCCCCCAGTTCATGGCCGGCGTGCGGCTGAGCCTGTCGATCGGGCTCATCCTCATGGTCATCTCGGAGATGTTCACGGCGTCGTCGGGCATCGGCGGCAAGATCGTCTTCTTCCAGCGGCAGTTCATGATCCCCGAGATGTGGGCAGGCACCCTCCTGCTCGGCCTGGTCGGCGTCGTCGTCGCAGGCCTCTACCACGTGGTGCAGAAGCGGGTGCTGCACTGGTATCACGGCTCGAGAGAGGTGGAACGTGGCTGAGCGCGACGCCCTGCTGTCCGTCCAGGACCTGAAGAAGACGTACGCCAGCGCGACAGGGCCGGTGGAGGCGATCGGCTCGATCACCTTCGACGTGCGACCGGGCGAGCTGGTCTGCATCGTCGGCCCGTCCGGCTGCGGCAAGACGACGCTGCTCAAGTGCCTCTCGGGCCTGCTGGCGCCGACGGCCGGCAGCGTCACGCTCGACGGCGTGGCCGTCACCGAGCCGCCGCGCACGATGGCCGTCGTCTTCCAGGAGTACGGGCGCAGCCTCTACCCCTGGCTGACGGTGCGCGACAACGTCACGCTCCCCCTGCGCGCCCGCGGCGTCCCCAAGGCGGAGCGCACGGCAGCCGTCGAGCGGGCGCTGGAGGAGGTCGGGCTGTCGCAGGTGCTGCGCAAGTACCCGTGGCAGCTCTCGGGCGGCATGCAGCAGCGGGTCGCCATCGCTCGCGCCGTGGCGTACCAGCCGGAGATCCTCGTCATGGACGAGCCCTTCGCGGCGGTCGACGCGCAGACCAGGGCCGACCTGGAGGACCTCGTCCGGCGGGTCTGGCAGGACCTCGGGGTGACGGTGCTCTTCGTCACCCACGACATCGACGAGTCAGTCTACCTGGGCGAGCGCGTGCTCGTGCTCTCCAGCTCGCCGACCTTCGTGCAGGAGGACCTGACCGTCGACCTGCCCGCCGAGCGCGACCAGCTCAGCACGCGCGCGCTGCCGCGGTTCACCGAGCTGCGCACCCACGTGTACGAGCAGATCCAGCGCGCCAAGCGCGCGGAGCAGGCGCCGGTCACGCCCTGAGCACCAGCGTCAGCAGACGCTGGAGCTCGAGGCGCTCCGCGGGGCTGAGCGGGGCGGTCAGACGGCCGTCCACCCGCGCGGCCGCGGCGGTCGTCGCACGCAGCGTCGCGTCGCCCGCGGCCGTGAGGCGCACGACGTTGCGGCGCCGGTCCGTCGACGCGCGGGCGCGCTCCACCAGGCCGCGCGACTCCAGGCGCGCGACGAGCCCAGCCACCGTGGACCGGTCGAGGTCGAGGGCGTCGCAGAGCTCCCGCTGGCTCGCCTCCCGCAGCCGGCGCAGCACGTTGAGGACGCCGAACTGCACGGTGGTCAGCCCGGGGCCCACCTCGCGCGCCCAGACGGCCAGGTGCGCCTGCTGGGTCCGCCGCACGAGGAATCCCGTGTGCTGCGCCAGGTCGAGGGGCAGGCCGTCGTCAGTGGCACCGCCGTCGGTGTCACCGCCGTCACGCGTGCCGTCGTCGCTCACCCGAGCATCATGGCCGCCCGCGGGCGTGCTCACGGCCGGCGCTCACAGCCAGCGCGGCGGGGCGGGCACCGGTGAGCCGTCGGCCGTCGCCACGCCCCACGCGCCCCGGCCGGTCGCCCACTGCGTGAGGTCGGCGGCACGGCCGACGAGCCGCACCGGGTCCTCCCCCGGGGTGCCGACGGCGGCGTCGGGCCCGCGGTCGGTCGCCTCGAGCCGCAGCGCCGGCACCGACTCCCCGGCCGACCGCCGCACCCATGCGGTGACGACGTCGGCGAGCAGCGCGTCGACGAGCCCGGGCGGGAGGTGCCGGAAGGTCGCGCCGTGGTCCAGGTCGACGGCGTGCACCCACACCTCGCGCGTGCGCATCCACACGGTCTCGCGCGCCGGCACCTGACGACCGAGCGCGGTGCGCACCGTGGCGTCCCACGCCTCGGGGGCCAGGTCGCGCCACTCGACGTCGAGGTGCACGGCGGCGTGCGCGGACAGGTGCCGCAGCGCCCGCGCGGGCAGCGTGGCGGCGAGCTCGATCTCGGCGTCCCGCTGCTCCGGCGAGTCGTACATCGGCGTCTCGACGCCGGTGGCCGCCCACTCCGTCAGCCGCGTGAGCGCCCGCGCGTTGAGCCCGACGTGCGCGACGACGTGCCGGCGGGTCCACCCCGGGACCAGCGAGGGCGCGTCGAGCTCGTCGTTGCGCAGCTCGTTCAGGGCGCGGGAGAAGAACGCCTGGCCGCGCCGGGCGAGCAGCAGCGCCGCCTTCAGCGCAGGGTCGGTGGTCCGGTCGGTGCGGGCGGGCACGTCAGGCCTCCGCGACGACGTCGTTGCGGAGCGCGCCCAGGCCCTCGATCGTCGTCGTGAGCACCTGGCCGGGGCGCAGGTAGCGCGCCGGGGTCCGGGCGTGCCCGACGCCGCCGGGCGTGCCCGTGGCGATGACGTCGCCCGGGTTCAGCGTCACGACGTGCGAGACGTAGGCGACGAGCGCGGCGGGCCCGAACACCATGTCGTCCACGCCGACCCGCTGGACGACCTCCCCGTCCACCTCCGTGCGCAGCTCGCCCGAGGGCGGCCGGACGGGCGAGCCGTCGGACGCGTCCGCGACGGTGAGCCATGGCCCGAACGGGGTCGTCGCCTCGAAGGTCTTGCCCTGGAGCCACTGCGCGGTGCGGTACTGGTAGTCGCGCATCGTGACGTCGTTGAGCACCGCGTAGCCCGCGATCGCGGCCGCGGCCGCGGTCTCGTCCAGGCGCCGGGCCCGCGCACCGACGACGACCGCGAGCTCGCCCTCCCAGTCCACGGCGTCGGCGGCGTGCGCAGGCAGGGTGATCGGGTCGTACGGACCGATCAGGGCCTCGGCGAACTTCGCGAAGAGCGTGGGGTGCGCGGGCAGCTCCCGCCCCATCTCCAGGATGTGGTTGCGGTAGTTGAGCCCGACGCAGACGATCTTCGACGGCCGCAGGACGGGCGGCGCCCACGCCGTGGGCGCCAGGTCCGCGAGCGCGTGCCGCGGGCCGTCCGCCGC
>JAEWQZ010000167.1 GCA_023460255.1 Actinomycetes bacterium | reverse complement strand
GCCGTCGGCTGCGGCGGCCGTCGACGTCCGCCCCGGCAGGCCCGCCCGCGTGAGCGCGACGGACAGCGCCGTCAGCGCCGCGAGGGCGACGAGTGCGCCCAGCCCGGCCAGCGGCGTCGTGCTCCACCGGCCCTGGAGGAGGAAGAGCGCCGACACGGTGCAGGTCGGCACGCCCAGCCAGACGAGGAACCAGCCGGTGAACCGGCCCAGGTCGAGCCCGCCGACGTGCGTCCGGCCGAGCCCGAGCAGGACGAAGAAGAGCGACCACATCACCGCCCAGGTGGCCCAGATCACGGCGAAGACCGGGTCGCTGCCCACCGTGAGGACGGCGTGGTGGGCCGCGATGGCCGCGACGAACGCGCTGTACCAGCCGAAGCCCTCCGGCTCGAGTCCGAAGATCGTCTGGAACCCGAACCACAGGTACGTGAACCCGAACAGGTAGCTGGGCCACGTCGCCGCGACGACGGCGGGGTCGGACCCCGACTGGACCAGGACGAGCGTCGGGAGCACCACCTGCGCAGCCCCGACGAACAGGTTCAGCGGCGCCGCGCTCCGCGCCGGCACGACGCCGAGCGCCGACAACCCGTTGACGAGCAGCACGGCCCCCACGAGGAGCAGGCCGACGTTGCCCATCAGCGGGTCACCAGCTCGACGAGCTGCGCCGACGAGATGACCGGGGCGAAGAACTCGTTGATCCGGCGGAACGCCTCCGGCTCCTGGCTCGGGTGCTGCGTGCCCGTGGCGTCGCCGATGACGATCGGCAGGTAGCCGTTGTCCCGGGCGGCGCGGGCGTTGCCCTCGATGCACCAGTCGGTGTGGATCCCGGTGATGACGAGCACCTCGACCTTCTTGCGGGCCAGCTCGAGAGGCAGGTCCGTGCCGGTGAACGCCGTCTGGAGCGCCTTCTCGTAGAGCTCGTTGTCGCCGGGACGCACCAGGGCCCGAAGCTCGTCCACCAGCGCGTCGTCCCAGGCGATCTGCTCGGGCGTCGCGTCGAGGTGCCCCGTCCACGTGGCGTACTGGGCGCTGTCGAAGTCGGTCTGGGGGTAGTCGTGCCGGAAGACCGAGTAGCCGATCCAGTTGAACGACACGACGTTCGGGGCCCGCCGCAACGCCTCCACGACCCGGACGGTCGCGGGCAGGGAGCCGCGGACGGCATGCCCCTCGCCGTACTGCACGCCGCCCGGCCGGTAGAGCGAGTTCGACTGGCTCACCGAGAGGAACGCGGTGGGCCGGGTGAGGATCTCCCGCAGGTCGAGGCCCTGCCACTGAGGGGCGAGCGGCGGGATGGCGGCAACGTTCGTGGGCGGGAACGCGAGCGTCGCCGCGTCGAGCGGGACCGGCTCGAGCGGCGTCGTCCGGGCGGTGGACGCGCGGACGGAGGTCTCGATGCTCATGGCTGACGTCCTTCGTGGTGCTGGCGAGGTGCTGGCGAGGTGCTGGCGGCGCCGGCGGCGGTCGGCCACGGCGGCGGGGCCCGCGCGCGGGCTCGTGGCCGGCACGGGGCAGGTCGCTGGGTACGGGGCCTCGGCGCGCGCGGTGACCGGGCTGGTGCCGAGGTCAGGGGCGCGCGGCCCGCGAGGCGGGACTCAGCAGGGCATTCGGCGGGCCGGGACGGCCGGCCGACAGGCAGCGGAGAGGTCGGCGTCGAGACGGACGCGGGCCCGGATGATCTGCTGCACGCCTGGAAAGTACCGGCGTGCGCCGTGCGAAGACCAGGCCGCGGGCGTCACCGTCTCGGCAGCCGGGACAGCACCTGGGCCGGCGCCGACGACGACGGGCTCAGCGCCACGTCGCGGCGAGCGCGAGCACCGCGTCGTTCGCCGCCGGCTCACCGACGCTGACCCGGATCCCCTCGCCCGCGAACGGCCGCACGAGCAGCCCGTGGGCGGCGGCGTCGGCGGCCAGGTCCACGGTGCGCCCGCCGGTCGCCAGCCAGACGAAGTTGCCCTGCGCGTCGGGCACCGCCCAGCCCTGCGCGCGCAGGCCGTCGAGCAGGCGGGACCGCTCGCCCACGAGCGCGTCCACCCGCGCCAGCAGCGCGTCCTCCGCGTCGAGCGAGGCGAGCGCCGCCACCTGCGCGAGGTGGCTGACGCCGAACGGGGTCGCCGCGGTGCGGACGGCCGCCGCGACGTCGGGATGCGCGAGCGCGTAGCCGACCCGCAGCCCCGCGAGCCCGTACGCCTTGGAGAACGTGCGGAGGACGACAACGTTCTCCCGCTCGCGCAGGACCGGCAGGCCCTGCGCGGCGTCGGGATCCCGGACGAACTCGACGTACGCCTCGTCGAGCACCACGAGCACGTCGCGCGGGACCGCGTCGAGGAAGTCGGTCAGCTCACCGGCGTGCACGGCCGGCCCCGTGGGGTTGTTCGGGGAGCAGACCAGCACCACACGGGTGCGCGGACCGATCACCGCGGCCATCGCGGGCAGGTCGTGGCGGCCGTCGTCGTCGACCGGCACCGGGATCCCCACCGCACCCTGGAGGCTGATCGCGATCGGGTACGCCTCGAACGAGCGCCAGGCGTGCACGACCTCGTCACCGGCGTCGCAGAACGCCTCGAGCACGTGCCCGAGCACCGCCACCGAGCCGCAGCCGGCCACGACCCACGCCGGGTCGAGTCCGTGCCGCACGGCCACGGCCGCCACGACGGGCGTGGCGAACATGTCGGGGTACCGGTGCAGCTCGGCGGCCGCGCGGGCCACCGCCTCCCGGACCGGCTCGAGCGGCGGGTACGGGTTCTCGTTCGAGGAGAGCTTGTGCGCGGCCGACCCCGCCGGGCGGGCACCCGGGACGTAGGCCGGGATCTGGCGGACGACGGCGCGGGGCGCGGGACCGGTCACCGCGCCAGGATGCCAGCCCGGGACCGGCGTCGTGGCCGGACGTCGGGGCCGGACGTCGTGGCCGGACGTCGGGGCCGGACGTCGGGGCCGGACCGGCGCCGCTCCCCTCCCACCGCCCTCCCACCCCCCTCCCACCCCACAGAGTGGAACGATCTGCC
>JAEWQZ010000166.1 GCA_023460255.1 Actinomycetes bacterium | reverse complement strand
GGCCAGGGTCGTCGCCGCGTCGCCCGCCTCGCCGACGTCACCCGTCCCGGTCCGTGCCGGGAGCAGCTGGGCGCGGAGCTGGGCGAGCGCGCGCGACGCCGTCGACTTCACGGTGCCCACCGAGACGCCGAGGTCGGCGGCCACCTCCGCGTCGGAGAGCCCCACGAGGTGCCGGAGCACGACCACCCGGCGCTGCCGCGGGGTGAGCGCCAGCAGCGCCCGGACCACCTCGTCACGGTCGGCGGCGTCGTCGGCGACCGGGTCGGCGTCCCAGCGCCCGGTGGCCCCGGCGGCGTCGGGGAGGTCGACGGGGTCGACCAGGAGCTCGCGCCGGTGCTTGCGCCAGGTGTCGATCCGCTGGTTGGCCAGCACCCGTCGGGCGTACGCCTCCGGGTCGGTGGCGCGGGCGCGCGGCCACGCGAGGTAGGTCTTGACGAGCGTGGCCTGGACCAGCTCCTCGGCACGGTGCGCGTCCCCGGTGAGCAGCCGCGCGGTCCGGTGCAGGCGGGGCCCGGACTGCGCGACGAACGTCGTGAACTCCGCCTCGGGGCTGCGCGTCGGGGTGGTCATACCTGGTACACGGCCGGGGCGGTCCTGGAGTTGAGTGCTACCGCTCGGGAACGATGGACGCGTCGAGGCGCGTGCGTTCGGCGGCCACGTCGAAGTCCGCCTCCGGCCACGTCAGGTCCAGGCTCTCCAGCGCTTCGATCAACAGCTCGGTCACCGCGAGCCGCGCGTACCACTTGCGGTCGGCCGGGACGACGAACCACGGGACGCCGTCCGTCGACGTCCTGTCGAGGACCGCCTGGTAGGCCTCTTCGTAGGCGGGCCACTGGGCCCGGACGTCGAGGTCGCCGGGGTTGTACTTCCAGTGCTTGTCGGGGCGCTCCAGCCGCTCCCGGAGGCGTTCGGCCTGCTCCTGCGGCGAGATGGCCAGCATGACCTTGACGACGACGGTGCCCGCCGCCTCCACCTCGGCCTCGAACGCGTTGATCTCGTCGTAGCGCGCCTCCCACACCTCCGGGGGCACGAGGCCCGCCACGCGAGCCACCAGCACGTCCTCGTAGTGCGACCTGTCGAAGACGCCGATGTACCCGGGCCGGGGGAGCGCGGCCCGGATCCGCCACAGGAAGTGATGAGCCTTCTCCTCGGGTGTCGGCACGCCGAAGGAGCGGAGCGCCACGCCCTGCGGGTCGACCATGCCGAGCACGTGCCGGACGATGCCACCCTTGCCCGCCGTGTCCAGGCCCTGGAGCACGAGCAGCACCGCCCGCGTCCCGTCCGAGCGGCCGTGGGCGAAGAGGAGCTCCTGCAGCTCCGACAGTCGCTCGCCCCGCTCGGCCAGGTGGTCCTCCGCGGCTTCCTTGTCGCCGGTCCAGCCGGGGGTCGAGGCCCGGTCGAGGGCGCCGAGGTCGAGCGAGGCGACCCGGAGCGCCTCGTGGGCGGGGGTGGTCCACCCGTGCTTGCCCATGCTCACTCCTCCGCGGGGCCACGCCCCGCTGCGCGCAGGACGACGACGGAGCGACCGGGCAGGTCGACGTCGTCGCCGTCGAAGGTGACAGGTGCCCAGGCTGCCAGGACCTCGGGGTCCGCGGCGTCCCCGTCGCGCAGGCGCGTCGGCACCCGCCGTGCGTCGGCCGACACGTTGAGCACGACGCGCGCGTCCCCTCGCCGCAGGAGCACCCATCCGTCGCCGTGCTCCACGGCTGTCGCGGACCTGTCACCCGAGGCGAGGTCAGGCACGCGGTGCCGCAGGGCGACGAGGTCCCGGTACCAGGCCAGGAGCCGGGCGTGGGCCGGTGCGGCCGGCTCGCTCCAGTCGAGCCTGCTCGCGGCGACTGTCGCGGGCGACTGCGGGTCGGGCACGTCGACCGACCCGCCGTACAGCTCGGCCCAGCCGTGCCCGCCGAACTCCTCGGACCGGCCCTTGCGGATGGCGGCTGCCAGGTCTGGCTCGGCGTGGTCGGTGAAGAACTGCCACGGGGTGCTCGCGCCCCACTCCTCGCCCATGAACAGCATCGGCGTGAAGGGGGAGCAGAGCACGAGCGCGGCAGCGATGGCCAGGCCCCCGTCGTCGAGGCGGGCCGAGGGGCGGTCCCCGAGCGCCCGGTTGCCCACCTGGTCGTGGTCGGAGGCGAAGACGACGAAGCGGTGGCCGTCGACGTGTTCCGGCACCGGGTGCCCCCAGTGCTGCTCACGGAACGTCGACCACCAGCCGTCGTGCACGAACACACTGGTGAGCGCCTTGGCGAGCACGTCCGGCGAGCCGAAGTCCACGTAGTAGCCGTGCCGCTCGCCGGTGAGGAAGGCGTGGATCGCGTGGTGCACGTCGTCGGCCCACTGTGCCGTCATGCCCAGGCCGCCCTCGCCCGTCGGGACGACCATGCGCGGGTCGTTGAGGTCCGACTCGGCGATGAGGGAGAGCGGTCGGCCGACCTCGCGGGCGAGCTCGGCGACCGCGTCGGAGAGCTCGGCGAGCACGTGCCGGCGGGAGTCGTCGATGAGCGCGTGCACGGCGTCCAGGCGAAGGGCGTCGAGGTGGAAGTCCCGCAGCCAGTGCAGCGCGTTGTCGACGAGGAAGGCCCGGACGCCGTGGGCGTCGGGCCCGTCGAGGTTCACCGCGGCCCCCCAGGGCGTGTGGTGCCGTTGCGTGAAGTAGGGGCCGAACTCGCCGAGGTAGTTGCCCGACGGCCCGAGGTGGTTGTGCACGACGTCGAGGCAGACCGCGAGCCCGCGGGCGTGCGCGGCGTCGACGAAGCGCTGGAGGGCCGCCGGCCCGCCGTACGGCTCGTGCACCGCGTAGAGCGCGACGCCGTCGTACCCCCAGCCGTGCACCCCGGGGAACGCCGCGACGGGCATCAGCTCGACGACGTCGACGCCGAGGTCGACCAGGTGGTCGAGGCGGCCGATCGCGGCGTCCAGGGTGCCCTCGACGGTGAACGTGCCCACGTGCAGCTCGTACACGACGGCGCCCCGCACGTCCCGCCCGGCCCAGTCGGTGTCGGTCCACCCGAAGCGGGAGGTGTCGAAGACCCTGCTCGGCCCGTGCACGCCCTCGGGCTGGCTCAGGCTGCGCGGGTCCGGCCGGGGGGTGCCCCCGTCGACGGCGAACGCGTAGTCGGCGCCGTGCCGCAGGGTGACCTGAGGGGTCACCCACCAACCGTCCTCGGCACGTTCCATCGGCAGGACGCGCGGCTCGCCCGTCGGCTGCCGGCTCGGGTCGGTGCCGAACAGGTACAGGTCCACCGACCGGGCGACGGGCGCCCACACGCGGGGTCGCCAGGACCACGGGTCGGGCGTCACGACGGGCCCCCGGGTGCCTCGGGCCGGGCGAGCAGCGCCACCGGCAGGCCGTCGAGCAGGTCCGCGAGCCGGACGGTGCCACCGGGCACCTCCCGCCCGGTCAGCACGTCCTGCCACGCGCCGTCGGGCAGGACGACGGTGTGCTCGCCCCACCCGCCGAGCCGCTCGAGGGCCAGTGCGAGCCGCGTGACGACCGTCACGGCCACCGGGACGCCCTCGGCGGAGCGGGCGAAGGCCAGCGCGTTGCCGGTGGAGGTGGGCACCGGCGCATACCCGGCACCGTCCCCGACGAAGGCCTCGGGCCGGGCGCGCCGCAGCCGCAGGGCGCGCGAGGTGACCAGCAGCTTCTCCTCGGCCATCCCGCGCGGGGCCTCCGACTCGAGCCGCTGCAGGGTCCGGGCCAGGCCGGCGACGTCGACGGGACGCCGGTTGTCGGGGTCGACGAGGGCCAGGGCCGTGGACTCGGTGCCCTGGTAGACGTCGGCCACGCCCGGCAGCGTGAGCTGGACGAGCTTGCTGCCCAGCGTCGCGGCCCGCACCCCGGAGGCTGTCGCGCGCACCCACCCCGCAAAGGCCTCGGCGACCTGCGCGGACCCGACGGCGGCCCGCGCGAGGTCCAGCACGGCGCCCTCGTAGGTCTCGTCGACCCGGGTCCAGCCGGTGCGGGACTTCGCCTCCCGCATCGCCTTGGTGAGGTAGGCGTCCAGGCGGTCCTGCGCGAGCGGACCGTCCTGCGTCCAGGTGCCCGCGAGGGTCTGCCAGAGCAGGTTCTCGGTCCGGCCGTCCACGAGCGTGCCCCGCTGCTCGGCGGTGGCGGTCCGCACCCGCTCGACCAGCTCGGACCACTCGGCGGGCAGCTCGGAGAGCACGCCCAGGCGGGCCCGGACGTCCTCGCTGCGCTTGGTGTCGTGCGTGGACAGCCCGGTCAGCGCCACGGGGGCGCGGTGCTGAGCCCGGGCCGCCCACGCGTGCAGCTCGTCCGGGCTGATGGCGAACCGCTCGGGCGCGCCGCCGACCTCCGTGAGTGCGACGAGGTGGGTCCAGCGGTAGAAGGCCGTGTCCTCCACGCCCTTGGCCATCACAGCGCCGCAGGTCTGCTGGAAGCGCACGGCGAGCTCGTCGCGTCGCGCCTCCCGTCGCCGGCCGGCCGAGCCCGACTCGCGGCCCATGAGCAGGTCGGCGAGCAGGTCGAGCGTCTCCACGCGGTCGCCGTCGAGGTGCGTGCGCGCGCGGGCCACGCACTCGGCGAACGCCGCAGCGGCGTCGGGCGCGGCCTGCTCGCCCGGGACAACGTAGTAGCGGTAGCGGTCGGCTGCCACGAGGAGCTCGACGAGGCAGTCGTGCAACGAGCGCCGGGTGTGGTCGCGCAGGCGGACGTCGTCGCGGCAGATGTCGGCGGCCAGGTCGGCGAGGCGGTCCACCTCCGCGTAGAGCGACCCGGCGACGACCTCACGCTTGGCCTCCTCGACCAGCCGGCCGAGCGCGTCGGGCGCGTCGCCGGTCAGCCGGTGCATGACGGCCCCCAGCTCCGCCGCGCCGCCTGGGTCCACGAACACCTGGTTCACACGCCACGCGGCGTCGTAGCCGGTGGTCCCCGCGGTGGCCCAGTCGTCCGGCAGCTCCTCCGTCGGGGCGAGGATCTTCTCGACGACGACCCACGCGTCGCCGGTGGCCGCCGCCAGACGGTCGAGGTAGCCACGGGGGTCGGCCAGCCCGTCGGGGTGGTCGATGCGCAGACCGTCCACTGCGCCGGAGGTGACGAGGTCGACGAGCAGCGCGTGCGTGGCGTCGAAGACCGCCGGGTCCTCGACGCGGACCGCCGCCAGCGTCCCGACGTCGAAGAAGCGTCGGTAGTTCAGCTCCTCGTCGGCCACGCGCCAGTAGGCGAGCCGGTAGTGCTGCCGGTCGACGAGCTCGCCCAGGGGGAGGTGCTCCGTGCCCGGGCGCACGGGGAACACGTGGTCGGCGTATCGCAGGAGCGTGTGCTCGCCGGGCAGGCCGGGCACCGGCGCCCGGTCGAGAGTGATCTCGCCGGCCGTGAGCGCGGTGCCGATGCGCGAGCCGAGGACCGGCATGAGCAGCGCCCCGTCGCCGGCGGACCAGTCGACGTCGAACCAGGTGGCGTACGGCGACTCGGGGCCGTGCGCGAGGACCGACCACAGGGCCGTGTTGTGCCAGGCCGGCGTGGGCACCGCCATGTGGTTGGGCACGACGTCCACGACGAGGCCCAGCCCGGCTCCCTGGGCGGCGGCCGCCAGCCGGTCGAACGCCGCGCGCCCGCCGAGCACCGGCGAGATCTCCTCGTGGTCGACGACGTCGTACCCGTGCGTCGAACCCGGTGCGGCGCGCAGCAGCGGCGAGAGGTACAGGTGAGTGACGCCCAGCTCGGCCAGGTAGGGCACCTGGGCCGCGGCGTCGTCGAGGGTGAGGTCGGCGGAGAGCTGGACGCGGTACGTCGAGACCGGGACGGCACGGCCCGGCGCCGGTCGGCGGCGCGCGGGCGTGGTGCGGACCTCGGTGCTCATGCGGACCCGGCGCTCGGCGGACGGCTGAGCACGAGCGTGCTGCGGCCGGTGATCTCCAGGGAGTCGCCGGCCTTGACGACCGCCCCGGGCGCCAGCGTGTGGTCGGTGTCGAGCACGCACGTCCAGTCCGCGCCGAACTCCGCCGGCGGCACCGTGACGATCACCGTGTTCGGGGCCGCGTTGTAGATCACCAGGAAGCTGTCGTCGGTGACCGTCTCGCCGCGCGGGTCCGGCTCCGTGATCGCCTCACCGTTGAGGAAGACCGTCACGGCCTTGACGTAGCTCTCCTGCCAGTCCGCGTCGGTCATGTGCTCGCCGCTGGTGGTGAACCACGCGATGTCGCCGAGGTCCGACTCGCCGCCGTGGTCGGGGCTGCCGCCGAAGAAGCGGCGGCGGCGCAGCACCGGGTGGTCCCGGCGCAGCTGCACGAGGTCCCGGGTGAACTCGAGCAGCGCGGCGCGGTGCTCGTCCAGGTCCCAGTCGACCCAGGTCACCTCGTTGTCCTGGCAGTACCCGTTGTTGTTGCCCAGCTGCGTGCGGCCCAGCTCGTCGCCGTGGCTGATCATCGGCACGCCCTGGGAGAGGAGGAGCGTCGCGAGGAAGTTGCGCTGCTGCCGCCGGCGCAGGGCGGCTACCGCCTCGTCGTCGGTGGGGCCCTCGACGCCGCAGTTCCAGGAGCGGTTGTGGCTCTCGCCGTCCTTGTTGTCCTCGCCGTTGGCCTCGTTGCGCTTCTTGTTGTAGGAGACGAGATCGGCCAGCGTGAAGCCGTCGTGGGCGGTGACGAAGTTGATCGACGCGATCGGGCGGCGCGCGGTGTGCTCGTACAGGTCGGAGGAGCCGGTGAGCCGGCTGGCGAACTCCGCCAGCGTCGCGGGCTCCCCGCGCCAGAAGTCGCGCACGGTGTCGCGGTACTTGCCGTTCCACTCGGTCCACAGCGGCGGGAAGCCGCCGACCTGGTAGCCGCCCTCGCCCACGTCCCACGGCTCCGCGATGAGCTTGACCTGGCTGACGACCGGGTCCTGCTGCACGAGGTCGAAGAACGCGGACAGCCTGTCGACCTCGTGGAACTGGCGGGCCAGCGTCGCCGCGAGGTCGAAGCGGAACCCGTCGACGTGCATCTCGGTCACCCAGTACCGCAGGGAGTCCATGAGCAGCTGCAGCACGTGCGGGTGCCGCATGAGCAGGGAGTTGCCCGTGCCGGTGGTGTCGAAGTAGTGCGAGGGGTCGTCGTCGACGAGGCGGTAGTAGGCCGCGTTGTCGATGCCGCGGAAGCACAGCGTCGGTCCCAGGTGGTTGCCCTCGGCGGTGTGGTTGTAGACCACGTCGAGGATGACCTCGATGCCGGCCTCGTGCAGGCTCTTGACCGCCTGCTTGAACTCCTGGACCTGCTGGCCCGGGTTGGTCGCGCGGGAGTAGCCGTTGTGGGGGGCGAAGAACCCGATGGTGTTGTAGCCCCAGTAGTTCGACAGGCCCTTGGTCTGCAGGTGCGGGTCGTTGACGAACTGGTGCACGGGCATCAGCTCGATGGCCGTCACGCCGAGCCCTGTCAGGTGGTCGATGACCGCCGGGTGGCCGAGGGCGGCGTAGGTGCCGCGCAGGTCCTCCGGGACGCCCGGGTGGAGCTGGGTCAGGCCCTTGACGTGCGCCTCGTAGATGACGGACTCGGCGTACCCGCGGTTCGGCGGTCGGTCGTGCCCCCAGTCGAAGAACGGGTTGACGACGACGGACACCATGGTGTGCGCGGCGGAGTCCTCGGTGTTCTGCTTCTTCGGGTTCGCGAAGTCGTAGGAGAAGAGCGAGGAGTGCCCGTCGATCTGCCCGTCGATCGCCTTCGCGTACGGGTCGAGCAGGAGCTTGGCGGGGTTGCAGCGGTGCCCGTTGGCCGGGTCGTACGGCCCGTGCACGCGAAAGCCGTACCGCTGACCGGGCTGCACGTCCGGCAGATACCCGTGCCAGACGAAGCCGTCCGACTCCGGCAGGTCGACCCGCGTCTCGGTGCGGTCCGCGTCGAGCAGGCAGAGCTCGACGCGGTCGGCGACCTCGGAGAAGAGGGCGAAGTTGGTGCCGCTGCCGTCGAAGGTCGCGCCGAGGGGGTACGCATGGCCTGGCCAGATCCGCATGGGCCACAGCCTGCCAGGAGGCGGGGCAAACCGCCCTCGCGGAACGGGCGGCGGATCACGCCCTCCGCGAAACCGCGCTCGCTCAGTCGGTGGTGACGTCCAGGCCCGCCGACTGCCACGCGCCGATCCCACCGGCCAGGTCGGCGGCGTGGGTCAGACCGGCGTCGGCCATGAGGGCCATGGCGGTCTGCGAGCGGTTGCCGGAGCGGCAGTAGACGGCGTAGGTGGCGTCTGGGTCGAGGTCGGCGAGGCGTGCTGTGAAGTCCGGCGCGGAGACGTCGATGTTCGTGGCGCCCGCCAGGTGTCCCTCCGCGTACTCCTGCGGCGTCCGCACGTCGAGCAGCACGACGCCGTCCTCCGCCGCCAGGGAGGCGAACTCCTCGGCATCCAGGCTCGTGCACTCGTCCGCCTGCACGCAGGTGGACAGCACCTCGACGCCCGCCTCGCCCGCCGCGTCGCGGTCGTCGGTGTCGTTGCCGCACGCCGCCGTGCCCAGTGCCACCACGAGGGTGAGCGTGGTCCAGACCCCTGTTCTCGTCATGTCTCGCATCATACCCCCTGGGGTATTAGGTGAGGGCCGCTCCGGCCGCCCGGACCCCGGTGCGATCGTAGGGCGCGGACGGCTCCTGGAGGGTGGACGAGAGGGCCGGGCCGCGCAGTGGTGGCTGCGCGGGCCCGGCCCGGTCCGAGGGGCTCAGATGAAGAGGAGCTGGGCGCCGTCCGTCATCTCGATGAAGTCGGTGGCGCTGATGATGCCCTCGACGTCGTCGCGCAGGTCGGAGTCTGTGAACTTGTTCATGTCGGCGCTCATCCGGCAGGCCCACAGGTGCCCGCCGGCGGCGACGATCTGGTCCAGGAAGTCGGGCACCTCGGGGATGCCCAGGTCCGCGATCTGCTTGCGCATCATCGACGTCGCCATGGCCTGCATGCCCGGCACGGGGGCGAGCGCCTGCGGGATCCGCACGTCGCCGACCGGCATGTGCATCGCCGTGTTCCCGACCGGGGAGAACTTCAGGTCGTGCATCCGCTTCTTGGCGATCATGTCGAAGCCCCAGAAGGTGAAGAACAGGTGCACCTGCACGCCCTCGCCGAGGGCGGCGTTGGCGAGCACGAGCCCCGGGTAGGCCATGTCCAGGTTGCCCTTGGAGCAGATGATGGCCAGGGTGCGGCCCTCGGCGGCGTCGTCGTCGAAGTCGGGGACGATGGGGGTCATCTCGGTTCCTCTCGCGGGGGTCAGACGCAGCCGCGCGGCTTGGGCAGGCCGGCGATGTACGCCATCTTCTTGGCGGGCTTCTTCGGGAAGAGCTCGAACTGGTCCTTGACGCCGAAGCCCCCGACGGCAGCGACCCGCCGCGTCGTGGCCGTCTCGCCCTGCTCGGCGAAGTCGGCCCGCAGGAAGTCGAGGATCTTCCAGTGCTCGGCGGTCAGCTCGATGCCGATCGCCTCGGCGAGGACGACCGCGAGGTCGCGGTCCCACTCGGCGGGGTCGGTGAGGAAGCCCTCGTCGTCGACGTGGACCTCGCGTCCGGCGATGGTGGTGACGGGCATGGTCGGTCCTTCCTGTGCTCGTGGGTCAGAAGTCGGCGGGGACGCGGATGCCGGAGGCGGTGCCGGGCGGGCTGCCGGGGGCTGCGTCGGTCGTGGTGGGCGGGCGCTTCTTGCCCGCCAGGGACATGTGCGTCGGGACGGGCAGGCGCCGGCCCGGCAGCAGCATGTGCCAGTAGAGGTGGCGGAACGCGAGCTTGCCCCAGTGGTTCAGGCGCGACTCGCGCAGCAGGCGCATCGGCCCGACGCCGGGCACGGGGTAGGTGCCGGGCAGCGGCTCGGTGTCGTAGTTGAAGTCGATGAGCAGGGCCTTGCCGCCGCCGCTCTCGACGAAGCAGTTGGCGTGCCCGTCGAACGACTCGGGCATCGGCTCGCCCGCCACGTGCGCGAGGAAGTTCGGCACGAAGACGTCGGCCTCGAAGTGCGCGACCGAGCCCGCCTTGGACGCCGGGGCGTCGGTGGCGTCGCCGATGGCGAAGATCCGCTCGTCCGCCTTGGACAGCAGGGTGTGCTTGTCCACCGGCACGTAGTTCAGCTCGTCACCGAGCCCGGAGCGTGCGACGTAGTCGGCGCCCATGTTCACCGGGATCGTGACAAGGAGGTCGAACGGCACCTCGCGTTCGTCGTAGGAGCGCAGCACCCGGGCCTGCCCGTCGACGCTCTCCACCACGAAGTCGGGCTCCAGCGCGATCCCGCGCTGCTCGAGCATGTCGCCGAGGTAGGCGGCGGAGATCGGCTTGGTGAACGCCCCGGGCAGCGGGGTGACGTACGTCAGCTCGACCTTGTCCCGCAGCCCGCGCCCGGCGAAGTAGGAGTCGGCCAGGAAGACGAACTCCAGAGGGGCGACGGGGCACTTGATGGGCATCTCCGCGACGTGCACGACGACGCGTCCGCCGGTGAAGCCGTCCAGGGCAGTGGCGAGCGCCGTGGCGCCGGTGTGGGTGAAGAACTCGTGCACCGCGGCCTGTGGCCCCTGCATCGCCTCGGCGAGGCCGGGGGTCTGGTCCGGACGGGGCGTCGTCCCGGACGCGATGACGAGGTAGTCGTACGCGAGCGTCTCGCCGGTCTCGAGGAGCACCGTGCGTGCGGTCGGGTCCACGCGGTCGACGGCGGCGCGGACGAGCTCGACGCCCGAGCGGATGCGCGGGGCGAGCGGCTTGCTCAGCTGCTTGTCGGAGTAGGTGCCGAACGGGCGGAAGAGGAAGCCGGGCTGGTAGTAGTGCTCCGTGGCCGGGTCCACGACGGTGATCGACCACTCGTCGCGGGCGAGCCTGCGGCGCAGCTTGTTCACGACCATGGTGCCGGCCGTGCCGGCGCCGATGACGACGAGACGTCTCATCTCACGCTCCACCAAGCGCTGGGCGCCCGTCACCGGGCGTGGACGGCGACGCCGTCGCACTGACGACACTAGGTACCCCACGGGGTATGTGGAAGGGACCAAGGTCCATACCGCAGGGGGTATTTCTGGCGCTGTCGCCCGGGCCGGTGGGAGCCCCGGTCAGCCGGCGACGGCCGCGACGGCTACCGGGCGAGTCGCTCGACGATCGCGCCGTACAGCCACGGGGCGCGGTGCGCCACCGGCACGATCCAGCCACGCGCCGGCGACCCGGCCCATGCCACGAGACCGCTGGTGAGGAGGCGGTAGTCCCTCGTCACGGCGCGCCAGGCGTGCTCGTAGGCAGCTGCGTCGTCGAGCGTCGCGACCGCGGCCCGGGCCTGCGCGAACCCGACCCGCAGGCCCTCGCCGGTGAGGGCGTCGACGTAGCCCGACGCGGCCCCGACGAGCCGCACCCGCCCGGCGGGCCGTGCCCGGGTGCGCTGGCGCAGCGGTCCGGCGCCGAGCAC
>JAEWQZ010000165.1 GCA_023460255.1 Actinomycetes bacterium | reverse complement strand
CCGTCACGCCGCCCGGCGCCGTCGTCGTCACACCGCCCGCGTCCGCCGGTGCGGCCTCCGCCGACCCGTCGGCCGCAGCCGCGGCAGCCTCCGCGGCCGCAGCCTCCTCCTCGGGCTGGGCGATCTTCACCTCGAGGTTGTACAGGAACGTGACCGACTCCTCCTTGATGGACTCGGTCATCACGCCGAACAGGCCGAAGCCCTCGCGCTGGTACTCCACCAGCGGGTCGCGCTGGGCCATCGCGCGCAGGCCGATGCCGTCCTTGAGGTAGTCCATCTCGTACAGGTGCTCGCGCCACTTGCGGTCCAGCACCGAGAGCACCACGCGCCGCTCGAGGTCGCGCAGGTTCTCCGCCCCCAGCTGCTCCTCACGGCGCTCGTAGGCCACCCGGGCGTCGGACAGGACCTCCTCCTGGAGGAGCTCCCGGGTGAGCCGGTGCACAGAGCCGGCCTCCGCGACCACCTCGTCGGGCGTGATGGAGATCGGGAAGACGAGCTTGAGGGCCGTCCACAGCGCCTCGAGGTCCCAGTCCTCCGGGTTCCCCTCGCTCGTCGCACCGTTCACGTACGACGTCACGACGTCGCCGATGAAGTGCTGGATCTGCTCGTGCATGTCCTCGCCCTGCAGGACGCGCCGACGCTCGGCGTAGATGACCTCGCGCTGGCGGGACATCACGTCGTCGTACTTCAGGACGTTCTTGCGGACCTCGAAGTGACGCGCCTCGACCTGCGACTGCGCGCTCTGGATGCCGCGCGTGACGATCTTGCTCTCCAGCGGCAGGTCGTCCGGGTAGGAGGCCCGGTTCATCATCGACTCGGCCAGGCCGGAGTTGAACAGCCGCATCAGGTCGTCGGTCATCGACAGGTAGAAGCGCGACTCACCCGGGTCCCCCTGCCGGCCCGACCGGCCACGCAGCTGGTTGTCGATGCGCCGCGACTCGTGCCGTTCGGTGCCCAGCACGTACAGGCCGCCGAGCTCCACGACCTCGTCGTGCTCCGCCGCCACGGCCGCCCGCGCGTCCTCGAGGGCGTCGGGCCACGCCGCCTCGTACTCCTCCGGGCTCTCCGCCGGGTCGAGCCCACGCTCGGCCAGCGTCTGCACGGCCATGAACTCGGCGTTGCCGCCGAGCATGATGTCGGTGCCGCGGCCGGCCATGTTGGTCGCCACCGTCACGGCGCCCTTGCGGCCCGCCTGCGCGACGATCGCCGCCTCGCGCGCGTGCTGCTTCGCGTTGAGCACCTCGTGCGGCACGCCCATCCGGCGCAGCATCTGCGAGAGCCGCTCGCTCTTCTCCACGCTCACCGTGCCGACGAGCACCGGCTGCCCCTTGGCGTGCCGGGCGACGATGTCCTCGACGACCGCCTTGAACTTCACGTCCTCGTTCTTGTAGACGAGGTCCGGCTGGTCGATGCGGACCATCGGCTTGTTGGTCGGGATCGGCACGACGCCGAGCTTGTAGGTGCTCATGAACTCGGCCGCCTCGGTCGAGGCCGTGCCGGTCATGCCCGAGAGCTTGTCGTAGAGCCGGAAGTAGTTCTGCAGGGTGATCGTGGCGAGGGTCTGGTTCTCCGCCTTGATCTGCACGCCCTCCTTGGCCTCGATGGCCTGGTGCATGCCCTCGTTGTAGCGCCGGCCGGGCAGCATGCGGCCCGTGTGCTCGTCGACGATGAGGACCTCGCCGTTCATCACGACGTAGTCCTTGTCGCGCTTGTACAGCTCCTTGGCGCGCAGCGCGTTGTTGAGGAACCCGATGAGCGGGGTGTTGAGCGACTCGTAGAGGTTGTCGATGCCGAGGTAGTCCTCGACCTTCTCGATGCCGGGCTCGAGGACGCCGACCGTGCGCTTCTTCTCGTCGACCTCGTAGTCGACCTCCGGGTGCAGCCGCAGCGCCACCTTGGCGAACTCCGCGTACCACTTGTTCGCGTCGCCCGACGCCGGCCCGGAGATGATCAACGGGGTCCGGGCCTCGTCGATGAGGATCGAGTCCACCTCGTCGACGATCGCGAAGTGGTGGCCGCGCTGCACGAGCTCCTCGGGGCGCCAGGCCATGTTGTCGCGCAGGTAGTCGAAGCCGAACTCGTTGTTCGTGCCGTAGGTGATGTCGGCGGCGTACTGGCGGCGGCGCTCCTCGGGCTTCTGCCCGGTGACGATGACGCCGGTGGTGAGCCCGAGGAAGCGGAAGACGCGCCCCATCAGCTCGCTCTGATAGGTGGCCAGGTAGTCGTTGACGGTGACGACGTGCACGCCCTTGCCGGTCAGCGCGTTGAGGTAGGCGGGCAGGGTCGCCACGAGGGTCTTGCCCTCACCGGTCTTCATCTCGGCGATGTTGCCGAGGTGCAGGGCCGCGCCGCCCATGACCTGGACGTCGAAGTGCCGCTGGCCGAGGGTGCGCCGGGACGCCTCGCGCACCGCCGCGAACGCCTCCGGCAGGATGTCGTCGAGCGTCTCGCCGTCCGCCAGGCGCGCCTTGAACCGGTCGGTCTCCTCGCGCAGCTCGGCGTCGCTCAACGCCTCGAAGCTCGGCTCCAGCGCGGTGACCTGCTGTGCGATCCCGGCGAGCTTCTTCAGGATCCGGCCCTCGCCGATGCGAAGGACTCTGTCGAGGATCGAAGGCACGCGCGTCTCCCACTGTCGAGGACCCGCGCCGGGCGGCGGCGGGCCGGGCCTGCTGGCTTCCGGAGGCACGACGTGGCGCGCCCCCGTCAGGGGCCAGCATCCATCGTAGGTGAATGCCCGCTACGACCAACGACGGTGCCCGGCGGCGGGTTCCCTCAGCCGGTCGCGGCCAGCTCCCGCTCCACCGCCACGTCGAGGTCCCCCCGGCGGCCCGCGACGACGACGCCGGGCAGCCCGAGCCACCGCGCCATCAGGTGCAGCTCCGCCGTCAGCTCGCGCGCCACCTCCGCGGGCGAGGACGTCGGGTGCCCCGCCGACGGCTCGGCGGGCTCGGCGTGCGCCGCCTGCACGACGAGCACGCCGGCCCGGCGGTCCGCCTTGAGGTCCACCCGGGCGGCGATCCGGTCGCCGAGCAGGAACGGGAGCACGTAGTAGCCGTGCACCCGCTTGTGCGCGGGCGTGTAGATCTCGATGCGGTAGCGGGTGCCGAACAGCTCCTCCAGGCGCCGGCGCTCGAACACCAGCGGGTCGAACGGGCTGAGCAGGGCCCGGCCGGTGGCGGACCTCGGCAGCGTCGCGTCGCGGTGCAGGTACGTCGGGCGCTCCCAGCCCCGGACGCGGACCTGGGTCAGCACCCCGTCCTCGACGAGCTCGGCCACGGCCCGGCGCGCGGGCGCCGGCTTCAGCCGGAAGTAGTCGGCGAAGCAGCCGACGGTGCCCACGCCGTGGGCCCGCGCACCGATCTCGACGAGCGCCCGGACCGCGTCCTCCTCCGAGGGCTCCGGCACGGCCAGCACAGCGGGCGGCAGCACACGCTCGACGAGGTCGTAGCGTCGCTCGAACGCCGCGTTGCGCCCGGCGGCCGTCACCTCCCCGGAGAAGAAGAGCACCTCGAGGACCCGCTTGCTGACGGACCAGTTCCAGCCCCACTCGGTGCGCTCCCGGGGGTGCTCCGCCGCGTACTCCTCGTGCACCTCGCGCGCGGTCACCGGCCCCCGTGCGGCCACGAGCGCACGGATCTCGTCCACCAGGTGCGGGTGCGTGCGCAGCACCGACGTCGCCATCCCCCACGCGTGCTCGCGCCACGCGCGCTGACGCCACCCGAGGAGACGGTAGGTCGCCGGGGGCACGAAGGACGCCTCGTGCGCCCAGTACTCGACCAGGCGCCGCGGCGCGCGCCCGGCGGCGCGGTCCAGGAGCGCGACGTCGTACGGTCCGAGGCGCGAGAACGCCGGGACGAGGTGGGCCCGCGCGACGACGTTCACCGAGTCGATCTGGAGCAGGCCGAGGCGGTCCACCACCTGCTGGAGGTGCCGCATCGTGATCGTCCCGGCGCGTGGCCGGGGCCGGTCCAGGCCCTGCGCCCGCAGGGCCACCCGGCGCGCCTGGGCGAGGCTGAGC
>JAEWQZ010000164.1 GCA_023460255.1 Actinomycetes bacterium | reverse complement strand
GCCGCACTCGGTGCCGCGGCCGCGACGGCCGCGACCCAGCGGTTCGAGCCGCCGGCCGCGGCGACGCAGGTCATGCAGCCCACGACGCCCGCCCCCGTCGCCCCTGCGGCGGCACCCGGCTGGGGCGCCGTCGGGACGCAGGACAGCACCTACGGCGGGCCGTACGGAGGGGGCCCGGTCCCGCTCGACGCCGACGACGAGGAGGACGGCCGCAAGCCCTGGGTCCTGTGGGTGCTCATCGGCGTCGCCGTCGCGGCGATCATCGGCATCATCTTCCTGCTCACCCGGGGTGGCGGGGACGAGCCGACGGTGGCCGAGGTCGAGGTGCCCGACGTCGTCGGCCTGGCCGTGGACGACGCGCGCGAGGAGATCACCGCCGCCGGCCTGCGGTTCCGCCAGGTGTCGGAGCCGAACGACGCCCCCGCCGGGGAGGTCGTGAGCACCGACCCGGAGGCGGGTGAGCTGGTCGAGGAGGGTGACACGGTCATCGTGACCGTCTCCGCCGGCCCGAACGCGATCCCGGTGCCCGACGTCAAGGGTCGCACCCAGGCCGACGCGCGCGCCCTGCTCGCGGACGCGGGCTTCGACCCCGTCAACATCACCGTCGAGCCGGTCGACGACCCTGAGATCCCGAAGGACATGGCCACGGGCACCGACCCGGCCGCGGGCGAGGAGGTCGCGCGCGACACGCCGATCATCCTGTACATCTCGACGGGCGTCGTGCAGCTCCCGCCGGAGATCGTCGGCATGACCGAGGCCGACGCGATCGCCGCGCTCCAGCAGCTGGGCCTCACGCCGAGCGTGCGCTACGAGCCGTCGGACGAGGCGGTCGGCACCGTCATCCGGACCGAGCCCGGGCCCGGCCCCGTGCCCCAGAACAGCCCGGTGACGCTGTTCGTGGCCGAGGAGCCGGTGATCGAGACGAGCGTCGTGCCGGACGTCCGAGGGTTGACCTACGGCCAGGCGGCGGCGCGGCTCGGGCAGGAGAGCCTCAACGCGGCGCCCGGCGAGGACCGCTACGACCCCGACGTGCCTGCCGGACGGGTCATCGAGACGACTCCCGCCATCGGATCGACGGTGAACGAGGGCACGACCGTCGTCGTCGTCGTCTCGCTCGGCCCGGAGCCCCCGCCGGAGGGCGAGGGCGACTGACGTCGCACTGACCCTCAGCCCGCCGGCACACCCGCCGACCCACCCGCCGACCCACCCGCCGACCCCACCTCACAGAGTGGAACGATCTGCCACCAGGTCGTTCCACTCTGCGGGGTCGGACCCACAGGTCGTTCCACTCTGCGGGGTCGGACCCACAGATCGTTCCACTCTGCGGGGTCGGGCGCCCGGGAGCGTCAGGCGTGCGCGGTCTCCCGCACCAGCGGCGCCATGCCTGCCGACCGCTCGACGGCGTCCGCAAGCCCGCAGATCTCCAGCCAGTTCGCGAGCAGCCGATGACCGCCCTCGGTGAGGACGGACTCGGGGTGGAACTGCACGCCGTGCAGGGGCAGCTCGCGGTGCTGGAGGCCCATGATGACCCCCGGCGACCCGTCGGGCCGGGGCGCCGTGCGCGCGGTCACCTCGAGCTCGTCGGGCACCGTGCCGTCGACGACGGCGAGCGAGTGGTACCGCGTGGCCGTGAAGGGTGACCCGAGTCCCGCGAGCACGCCGGTGCCGTCGTGCACCACGGGGCTGGTCTTGCCGTGCATGAGCTCCGGCGCGTGCGTGACGGTCGCCCCGAACACCTCGCCGAGGGCCTGGTGGCCGAGGCACACGCCGAGCATCGGCGTGCCCGACCCTGCGCAGTCCTCGATGACCTGCATCGACGCACCGGCGCCGCGCGGCGTCCCGGGCCCGGGGGAGATCAGCACGCCGTCGTAGCCGGCACGCTCGTCGACCGGAGGGACGGCGTCGTTGCGGACGACGACGGTCCGCGCCCCGAGCTGGTCGAGGTAGCCGACGATCGTGTACACGAACGAGTCGTAGTTGTCGACGACGAGGATCCTCGTCATGGCGCTCCTCGCTAGTCCACGGTGATGTCGTTGAAGGGCATGAGCGGCGCGACGGCCGGGAACACCCAGGCGAAGCAGACTGTCACGACAACCGCCGCGAGCACGACCAGGATTCCCACGCGCAGCCACCACGGACCGGGCAGCGCCCGCCACAGCCAGCCGTACATCAGGCACCTCCTCCCAGGCCCGCCGCCGGGTCCGTCAGCTCCACGGGCGTGCCGTCCGCCACGGGCATCCAGTAGTCGAGCTCCGCGAACACGATGAACCGCTCGCGCGCCGAGTACATCGGGTGACACGTGGTCAGCGTCATCACGGCCTCCGTGGGGACCGCCCCCGGCTCGCCCGGCACCGGCGCGATGACCTCGATGCGGCTCGGCTTCACGACGCCCGCTCCGGTCATCCGGTAGACGTACCAGTTCTCCGGCGTCTGCACGACGAGCGCGTCCCCCACCCGGAGCTCCTCGATCCGGTTGAACGGCTTGCCGTAGGTCGCCCGGTGACCGGCGACGGCGAAGTTGCCGATCCCGCCGGGCATCGCGGTGCCCTCGTAGTGCCCGATCCCCAGGGTGTCGAGCACCGCCCGCTTGGCCGTGCCCTGCGAGATCGTCCGCAGGTAGTCAGCACCCCACCGCGGCACCCGCAGCGTGGCGAAGGTCGTCCGGTCGGCGGGCTCGGCCATCGGCGGCGCGGCGTCGAAGCGCCGCGGGTCGACGACCGGCTCCGGCTCCGGCGCCTCCGGCACGTCGACGGCCCAGTCGAGCTCCTCGAGCATCTCGACCTGCTCGCGCTCGGCGACGACGTCCGTCCACCACAGCTGCCACACGACGAACAGCCCGAGCAGGACGCCGGCCGTGATGAGCAGCTCGCCCACGACGCCGACCAACGCCGCGGCGACCGATGCCGTCCGCCGCGGCGGCCGCCGCCGGGTCCGCGCCTCCGGCGCCGGTGGGCTCGCGGCCACCTCCGTCCCCGTCATGACCCCTCCCCGCTCAGCCGGACGCCGTCGGGCAGCGCGGCGTGCACCAGCTCCGGCTCACCAAGGTAGGCCGGCAGCTCGTGCACCTCCTCGTCGTCCACGTCCCAGCCCAGGCCGAGGCGGTCCGCGTACTCCACGTACGCCTGCACACCCACCGACGCGTCGAGCGCGTCACGCAGCCGCTCCGGGTCGCCGATCGCCCGCACCTCGTACGGCGGGGAGTACAGGCGTCCGTGCAGGCGCAGCACGTTCCCCACGCAACGGAAGGCCGACGTCGCGATGACCCGCTCGCCCTGGAGCGTCATGGCCTCGGCGCCGCCCGCCCACAGGGCGTTGATCACGGCCTCGAGGTCCTGCTGGTGCACGACGAGGTCGTCGTTGGTCACCCAGCTCGGCAGCGGCCGGGTCGGCTCCGCGTCCCAGAGGCGGACCACGAGGCCGGGCCCCGTGACGGCGCTGCGTCCGGCTGCGACGGCCGTCCGCTCGAGCAGCGCCGGGTCCGCCGGGAGCGCCCCGGTGGACTCCGCGCCCGTGAGGGCGTCGATGTCGGCCCGCACCTCGGCGACCTGCTCCTCGAGCTCGGCCACCCGGCTCAGCTCGGCGTCGGCGAGACCGGCGAGGTCCTGGGGCTGCCGGGCGTCGACCCCACCCGCGAGGCGGGCGTTCGCGGCGAAGAGCACCATCGCGAGCGCGAGCACCGCGGCGACACCGAGCGAGCCCCAGGCCCGCCCACGGGGGCGCGCATGACGCTCCGTCATGGGTCGCTCCCTTCGCCGCGGCCGCGGGGTGGTCGGCCGTGCCCACTACGCTAGACGACGGATCCCGACCGTCCCGCACGCGCGGGTCGCAGGACGGCCCGACACAGACGCCAGGAGAGACGCCGTGCCCGAGTCCAAGAACCGCAAGAAGGCGACCTACACCCCCCCGCCGGCGAAGGCCGGGCCGAAGCCGAGCCCGTCCTGGTGGGTGCCCGTGATGGTGGGCCTGATGATCGTCGGGCTCGTGTGGGTCGTGGTGACGTACCTGCTCCAGGCCGACTACCCGATCCCGGGCATCGGCAACTGGAACCTGGCCATCGGCTTCGGCATCATGCTGGCCGGCTTCAGCATGACGATGCGCTGGCACTGACCCACCGGGATCTCCGGCGCCGTGCGCGCCGGACGCCGACTCTCGCCCCGACCCTCAGCGCTCGGCATCCTGCGCAAGCCACGGTGCTTGTGACCAGAGTGACTGGTGTGACGCATGTGTCGTCACTCTGGTCACACCTGTCACGTCAGCAACAAGCTCCGTGGCTCAGCGACGGCACCGACGCGTCCGCGCACAGTGCCGAGACGCGCGCAGTGCTGAACGCGCGCAGTGCTGAACGCGCGCAGTGCTGAACGTGCGCAGTGCTGAACGTGGCTGCTGTGCGTGCGCGGATGCTGAGCATGCGTCCACGCGCGCAGGCCGTTACGGCACAGGGTCGGCCTCGTCTCACCCGCTCTGTCCCCAGGGGTGGAGAACTCTGTGGATAACTACACGGGTGTGATTCGGTCTACGCCGCGCCGTAGGTGAGCACCGCCAGGGCGACCAGCAGGGCCGCGACGAGTACCGTGCCGCCCAGCTGGGCGACGGTGCGCCATGCCTTGGGCGCGTACACGTACACGGCGCCGACGGCCACACCCGTCACCAGGCCGCCGAGGTGGCCCTGCCACGAGATCCCCGGGATGACGAAGCCCAGCACGAGGTTGAGGCCCAGGATCACGTAGATCCCGCGCAGGTCGCCGCCGATCCGGCGCTGGGTGACCACCAGGGCGCCGAACAGCCCGAAGATCCCGCCCGACGCCCCGACGACGGGCGTCCGCCACGACAGCGCGTCCGGCGAGGCGAGCAGCAGCACCGCGACGTGCCCACCCACGACGGCGAGCAGGTAGAGCGCGAGGAACCGCAGTCGGCCGAGCGCACCCTCGAGCCAGGGACCGAGGATCCACAGCGCGTACATGTTGAAGAGGATGTGCGTGAGCCCGAACGTGCCGCCCGTCGCGTGGGCGAGCGCCGCCGACAGGAACCGGTACGGCTCGACCTCGCCGCCCGCCGGCCAGAACCACAGCGCGTCGGTCCACCGGTCCCCGACGGCGAGCTGGCCGAGGAAGCTGGCGACAGTCACCGCGAGGATCGTCAGCGTGACGACGGGCCGCCCGTCCCGGACGCGCGCGCCGACGACCGTCCGGGTGGCCGGGGCCGTCCGGGCGGCCTCCCGCACGCAGTCGACGCAGTGCACGCCCACAGCGGCGGGCCGCTGGCACTCCGGGCACGCCGGACGCTCGCAGCGCTGGCAGCGGACGTAGGCGACGCGGTCGGGGTGCCGGGGGCAGACCGGTGGGTCCGCCGGCGGCGTGGCCCCCGCGTCGTCGGGCGCGCTCACGGTCCCGCTCAGCCCTCCTCGGTGACCGTCACCGAGGTGATCGTGACGTCCTGCACCGGGCGGTCGCCGGGTCCGGTCTGGGTGGTGGCGATCGCGTCCACCACGGCCCGGCTGGCGTCGTCCGCGACGCGGCCGAAGATCGTGTGCTTGCCGTTGAGCCACTCCGGGGTGGCGACGGTGATGAAGAACTGCGAGCCGTTGGTGCCACCGACTCGCCCCGTGATCGGGTCCCGCTGCTTGCCGGCGTTCGCCATCGCGAGCAGGTAGGGCTCGTTGAAGGCCAGCTCGGGATGGATCTCGTCGTCGAACTGGTAGCCCGGACCGCCGCGGCCGTTCCCGAGCGGGTCGCCGCCCTGGATCATGAAGCCGCCGATGACGCGGTGGAAGACCACCCCCGCGTACAGGGGGTCGGTGCGGGTCGCCCCGGTGCGCGGGTCCGTCCACTCCTGGGTGCCCGTGGCCAGCCCGACGAAGTTGCGGACGGTCTTGGGCGCGTGGTTCGGCAGGAGCTCGACCCGGATGTCACCGGCTGTCGTGTGCAGGGTTGCGAACATGGGGGAATCCTCGCACGAGCCCCGTGCGATCTTCGTCCGCAGGCGGGCAGGGACGGCGCAACGGTGGCAGCATGGGAGGCGACGGCAGGTCCGCTGTCGGTCCTTCGACGTCCAGGAGATGCTGATGCTCGATCGCCTCCGAGGTGCCCGCCCGACGCTCGACGCCGACCGTCTGAAGAGTCAGGCGGCCGACGTGGGTGCGCGGTTGTCCGACGCCTCGACCCGTGCCGGCCAGTCCGCAGAGACGCTCGCCCTCCAGGCGCGGGAAGCCGCCGCGCACGCCAAGGACTGGGCCGCCCCGCGCGCCGAGAAGGCGTGGACGGAGGGCAGGAAGGCCGCCGCGCCCAAGATCGAGGCGGCCGCCGAGAAGGCCATCCCGATGGTGGACAAGGGCCACGACAAGCTGGTCGAGGAGATCCTGCCCAAGCTCGTCGCCGCGATCACCGCGGCCGCCGGTGCGGCGGCGGTGGGTGCCGACCGCGCCCGGGACATCGCCGACGCCAAGCTCACCGAGCTGGCGCACATCGCGCCGCCGCCCAAGAAGCACACGGGCGCGAAGGTGTTCTGGTCGATCGCCGGCCTGGCGATCGTCGGGGGCGTGCTCGCCGCGCTGCGTCGTCGTCAGCCGTCGACCGACCCGTGGGCCGAGGAGCCCTGGGAGGAGGCCGAGGCCGACCTCGAGGCCCGCGCCGCCGAGGCGCAGGCGGCGATGGCCGACGCCGAGCCCGTCGCCGAGCCCGTCGCCGAGCCCGTTACCGAGCCCGAGGCCGCCGCGACCGAGGCGGTGGAGGCCGCCGCGACGGAGCCCGCGGAGACCAAGCCGCGGCGGACGTCGACCCCGCGGACCACCACGACGCGGTCCGGTACCCGCGCCAAGAAGCCCGCCGCCGACGCCACGGCCGAGCCCGCACCGGAGGCACCGGCCGAGTGACCGGCCGGGGCGATCGACGCAGACCGCACGACGGAGCCCGGGGGCAGACGCCCCCGGGCTCCGTCACGTCCGGCCGCTGGTGGAGCCAAGGGGACTCGAACCCCTAACCCCCTGCTTGCAAAGCAGGTGCGCTACCACTTGCGCCATGGCCCCGTGCCGTCCCGCAGGACGGCGGCCCGCCCGGGCGGTCAGTCGACGTCGTCGGTGACCGCCGTCCAGAGCTCCCGGTCGTCGCGCTCGTCCGCGTAGCTGCGGTAGACGGCGTACCCGATGCCTGCGAGCAGGCCCGCGACGAGCAACTTCTTCATCCGGTGCCTCCGGTGGGGCGGGAGTGGGCCTAAGAGGACTTGAACCTCTGACCTCTTCCTTATCAGGGAAGCGCTCTAACCGTCTGAGCTATAGGCCCGTCGCCTGTGGCGCCGCACGAGACTACCTCAGCGCGGCATCGCCACCCAAGTCAGATGGCGGCCGCAGGCAGCCCGTGCGGTGCCGTCAGTCGTCGGTGAGGGTCACCGTGACACCGCCCACGAGCGCCGCCACGATGTTGTACAGGAACGCCCCGATGGTCGACAGCGCGGTGAGCAGCACGACGTCGACCACGGCGATCATCGTCGCGAGCGACACCACGCGGTTGAACGCGGCGTACTCGAGCAGGTTGAAGAAGTCCGGGTCGCCGGTGATCTCCGAGATCGTGTTGTTCACCGAGGTGAAGACCGCGAGCCCGTCGAGGGTGTACCAGACCACCGCCGCCGAGACGACGATCATGATGCCGACCGCCACGGAGAGCAGGAACGACAGCTTCATCACCGACCACGGGTCCAGCCGTGCCACGGCCAGACGCACGCGGCGCGGACCGCCCACCGACGCCGCCGCCGCGGTCGCGGACTCCCGCACCGGACGCGCGGCGC
>JAEWQZ010000163.1 GCA_023460255.1 Actinomycetes bacterium | reverse complement strand
GCGCAGCAGCCGCTCGATGTGCAGCCGGTCGCGGACCGCGTCCATGGTGAGCAGGGCGAGCCCGAGGTAGCCGACGAAGGTGATGAGGGTCCGGTCGCTGCCCGATGCCTCGGCGGCCGACAGCGGCCGCGTCTGGCCGGCCGCATAGGAGATGAGGAAGACGGTGCCGAGGACGACGAGCATCGTGCGCATCGGCTGGCGACCGGAGGACAGGTGGCCGCCGACGAGCCGGGCGAGCGCGTAGAGCACCGCGGCGCCGATCATGGCGATCGTGGCGGGGTTCCCCAGTGCGCCGAGCGGCGCGACGATCAGCCGTCCCGGCAGGAGGAAGGCCAGGACGACGAAGGCGTAGACGACGAGCAGCGGGTCGCGCAGCAGCGGACGCCGCTCGGCCGTCACGGGCCCGTCAGACACCTGGGGTGTGCCGGGGGGCCTGGCCGACGGGGCTCAGGTCGGCGGCGTGGTCCTCGGCGTCGGGGGCGTCGACGTGCCGGCCCTCGGGCTGCCCGTCGGCCTGGTCCCCGGCGTGTGCGCCGTGGTCCATCTCCGGCAGGACGAGGGGCTGGGTGACGTCCTCCGAGCCGACGCGCGGGTCGGCGGTCGCTCCGCCGGACCGACGGTTGCGCCGCGTGGGCTGGACGACGGGCGGGAACGTGCCCGCAGCGGTCGTCCCGCCGTCGGTCTCGTCGTCGTCGCGGGCGTCGTCGTCGTTGGCGTCGGCCCGGCGCCGGCGGGAGCGCAGGACGGCGTCGGCCACGAGGGCGAGCCCGACGGCGAGGATGAGACCGATCGCCGCGAAGACGACGAACGTCCGCAGCCCCGCGACGGGGTCCTCGTCCGCGATGGTCGGGACGGTCAGCGCGACGGCGCGCACGCGGCTCTCGGGCGCCTCGACCGGGCGCTCCTGGAGTGCGGCGAGCTCGCTGTCGAGCAGCTCGACCAGGCGCGTGGCGCTCGTCACGACCTCGTCGGCGTCCTCGCCCGTGACGTCGAAGTAGATGACGGCGTCGTCCTGGCTCACCTCGTACCCGGCGGTGACCCCAGCGTCGGCGAACTGCGTCCGCTTGGGGTCGGAGTCCATCATCGAGGTGAGCACCTGGCCGGTGGCGTTGAGGGACCCGCCGAGGCTCTCGAAGGGGTTGACCTCGATGACCTCCCCGGGGTCCTGGCCCGGGACGAGGGCGGGGCCGACGACCGTGGCCGAGCTCGTGGCCAGGTACGCCGGCGGCATCGCCTGCATCTGGGTGTAGGCGAATGCCAGCGCGACCAGCAGGGTCGGTACGAACACGTACCAGCGGCGCACGCATGCCGTGAGGACTGTCCAGACGTCCATGGGTCTCCGTCCGATGGTCGGTCGATCGCGGCGCGTCAGCGGGCCAGATGGTCATCTTGCCCCATCGCCGCTAATACTTCCGACCGGAAGCGGCTAAAGTTTCACACGATCTGCCCGATTTCGTAGTCTCGTCCGCCTACCGTGGCGGCTCCGGGACCGACGAGCAGCCGCGCAACCCCCCGCGGCGGACAGGAGCCACATGCACCCCGAGGCGAGAGACATCCCCGTCGTCATCCTCTGCGGCGGGATGGGGACCCGGCTCCGCGAGGCGAGCGAACGCCTGCCCAAGCCACTGGTCGACATCGGCGGCCGCCCGATCCTGTGGCACATCATGAAGACCTACGCCGCGCACGGGTTCCGCCGGTTCGTCCTCGCCCTCGGCTACAAGTCCGAGCTCATCAAGCACTACTTCCTCGACTACCGGTACATCACCTCCGACTTCACCGTCAGCCTGGCGGGGGAGCACCGGACGGTGTTCCACAACACCGCCGGCGACGAGGACTGGGAGGTCACCTTCGTCGAGACGGGGCTGACGACGGGGACCGGGGCTCGCGTCGCACGGGTCGCCCACCACCTCGACGGCCACCGCTTCGCACTGACCTACGGCGACGGCATCGGCGCCGTCGACCTCACCGCGCTGCTGGCGCACCACACGCAGGCGGGGCTCCTCGGGACCCTCACCGGCGTGCACCCCTCGAGCCGCTACGGCGAGATGCACGTCCAGGGCTCCACGGTCGTGGAGTTCAACGAGAAGCCGACCCTGGCCGAGGGCTGGGTCAACGGCGGGTTCTTCCTCTTCGAGCGGGAGTTCGTCGAGAAGTACGTCCCGGAGGACCCCGGGGTGATGCTCGAGTCCATCCCGCTCCAGCAGCTGGCCCGCGACCGCCAGCTCTCGGTGTTCGAGCACAACGGCTTCTGGATGGGCATGGACACCTACCGCGACTGGACCGAGCTCAACAGCCTGTGGGACGCCGGCACGGCTCCCTGGAAGATCTGGGAGGACTGACCGTTGCGCGTACTCGTCACCGGCACCGAGGGGTACCTCGGCAGCCTGCTCGCCCCGACCCTGCTCGCCGAGGGGCACGACGTGCTCGGCCTCGACACGGGCTTCTACAAGTACGGCTGGCTGTACCACGGCTCGCCGCGCGTGCCCGAGACGCTGGCCATGGACATCCGGCACGTGCAGCCCGAGCACCTGGCCGGGGTCGACGCCGTCGTGCACATGGCCGAGCTGAGCAACGACCCCATCGGCGACACCGTCGGCCCGGTGACCTACCGGATCAACCACGAGGGGTCGGTCCGGCTCGCCGAGGTCGCCAAGCAGGCGGGGGTGCGCCGGTTCGTCTACATGTCGTCGTGCTCGGTCTACGGCGTCGCCGACGGCACCGTCGACGAGTCGAGCCCGGTCTCGCCGCAGACGGCCTACGCCGAGTGCAAGGCGCTGGTCGAGCGGGACGTCTCGGCCCTGGCCGACGACGACTTCTCCCCGACGTTCCTGCGCAACGCGACGGCGTTCGGCGCCTCGCCCCGGATGCGCTTCGACATCGTGCTGAACAACCTCGCGGGCCTGGCGTGGACGCAGCGGCGCATCGCCATGACCAGCGACGGCACCCCGTGGCGGCCGCTGGTGCACGGGCTGGACATCGCCAAGGCCATCCGGATGACGCTGGCCTCCCCCCGCGAGGCCGTGCACGGCCAGATCTTCAACGTGGGCAGCGAGGACAACAACTACACGGTCCGCGAGATCGCCGAGATCGTGGCGGCGGAGTTCCCGGGCTGCGAGGTGAGCTTCGGCCCACCGAGCGCCGACAACCGGTCCTACCGGGTGGCCTTCGACAAGATCCGCCAGGTGCTGCCCGGGTTCGAGTGCGACTGGGACGCCAAGCGCGGCGCCGCCCAGCTCCGCGAGGTCTTCGAGCGGATCGACCTCGACGGGCCGACGTTCACCGGCCGCGGCCACACCCGCCTCGCCCAGATCGAGTACCTGCTGCGCACCGGGCAGGTCGACCCCGAGCTGTTCTGGACGGTCGCCCCGTGATCTTCACCCCCACCGACGTCGACGGCGCCTGGATCATCGACCTGGAGCCGTTCAGCGACGACCGCGGCCTGTTCGCCCGCACGTTCGACGCGGAGGAGTTCGCCGCGCGCGGCATCGACGCGGGCGTCGCGCAGGCCAACCTGTCGTTCAACCACCGCGCCGGCACGCTGCGCGGCCTGCACCGCCAGGTGCCCCCGCACGCGGAGGGCAAGCTCGTGCGGTGCACGGCCGGGGCGATCGTCGACGTCGCCGTGGACGTGCGCCCGGACTCACCCACCCACGGCCGGCACGTCATGGTCGAGCTGTCCGCGGCGAACCGGCGCGCCCTGTGGGTGCCGCCGTACGCGGCGCACGGGTACCAGACCCTGACCGACGACGCCGAGGTGACGTACCAGGTCAGCGGCCGGTACGCGCCCGGCGGGGAGCAGGGCTTCCGGTTCGACGACCCCGCGTTCGCCATCGACTGGCCGCTGCCGGTGACGGTGATCTCCGCCAAGGACGCCGCCTGGCCGCTCGTGGGCAGCCAGGCGGGAACGGGGGCGGGCGCGTGATCATCGTCGACAGGCTGCTGGCGCAGCGCCAGGCCGACGGCGCCCCCGTGCGGGTCGCGCTCGTCGGCGCGGGCTTCATGGGGCGGGGCCTGGTCAACCAGATCGTCAACTCCGTGCCCGGCATGGAGGTCGTCGCGATCGCCGCCCGCCGCCCCGAGCAGGGCGAGCGCGCCTACCTGGAGGCCGGGTCGGCGGCGGGCTCCGTGGTCCACGCGGACGACGCGCGGGCCGTGGACCGGGCGATCGCCTCCGGCTCGCCGGTGGTCACCCCGGACTGGGCGGCCGTCACGCGCGCCGACGGGGTGGACGTCGTCGTGGACGTCACGGGCGCCGTCGAGACGGGCGCGCACGTCGCGCTCGACTGCTTCGCGCACGGCAAGCACCTCGTGCTCATGAACGCCGAGGTCGACGCGACGGTGGGCCCGGAGCTGGCGCGCCGTGCCCGGGCCGCGGGTGTGGTCTACACGGGCTGCGACGGCGACCAGCCGGGCGTGGAGATGAACCTCGTGCGGTTCGTCCGCGGCCTGGGGCTGACCCCGCTCGTCGCGGGGAACATCAAGGGCCTGCAGGACCCGTACCGCAACCCGACCACGCAGGCCGCGTTCGCCGCGCAGTGGGGCCAGGACCCGCACATGGTCACGAGTTTCGCCGACGGCACCAAGGTCAGCGTGGAGCAGGCTCTCGTCGCGAACGCCACGGGCATGTCCGTGCACCGCCGGGGCATGCTCGGCCACGACCACCGCGAGCACATCGACACCGCCACGGCCCTGTACGACGTCGACGAGCTGCGGGCGATGGGCGGCGCGGTGGACTACGTCGTCGGCGCCCAGCCGGGGCCGGGCGTCTACGTCTTCGCCACGCACGACGACCCGAAGCAGCGGCACTACCTGAACCTCTACAAGCTGGGGCAGGGGCCGCTCTACTCGTTCTACACGCCCTACCACCTGTGCCACTTCGAGGTGCCCACCACCGTCGCGCGTGCGGCGCTCCTGGGTGAGGCGACGATCGAGCCGCTCGGCGCGCCGACGGTGGAGGTGGTCACCACCGCCAAGACGGACCTCGCGGCGGGCACCGTGCTCGACGGGCTCGGCGGGTACCACTACTACGGCGAGGCGGAGCGCGCCGACGTCACGGCGCGCGACCGGCTGCTGCCCGTCGGCGTCGCAGAGGGCTGCCGCCTCCTGCGGGACCTGCCGAAGGACGCACCGCTCACCTACGACGACGTCGAGCTGCCGCCGGGCCGCCTGGTCGACGAGCTTCGCCTGGCGCAGGCGCGCCTCGGTGCGGGGACCGCCGCCCTGGGTGCTGGGAGGGGCTGACGTGCTCGTCGACGCCCGCGAGCTGCCCGCCGGGACCACCCTGCGGGCGCAGGTCTGCGTCGTGGGGGCGGGCCCGGTCGGCCTGGCGCTGACCGAGGCCCTCCTGGAGGCCGGGCTGGACGTCGTCCAGCTGGACTCCGGCGGTCCGGAGCGCGACCCCGAGGCGGACGCCCTGGGCGAGCCGGGGAGCATCGAGTTCGGCACCGTGCAGCGGCTCGGTCACACGCGCCGGGTGGGCGGCAACGCGCACGCGTGGCAGATCCGGACCGGGCCGACCAACCGCGGCGTCCGGCTGCTCCCGCTCGCACCCGTCGACCTCGAGGGGCACCCGGGCACGACGGTGCGCTGGCCTGTGGGCACCGCCGACCTCGCCGGGCACCTCGCGCGGGCACAGGAGTGGTTCGGCCTGCCGGACCGGGACTACGACGCGGCGACGTGGGCGGGTCCGCTCGCCGACCAGGTGGTGGCGGACCCCGACGTGCGCTCGGCGGTCTTCCAGTTCGCCGACGGCGGCCGCCTGGCTGCCGAGCGGCCGGCCGCGGCCGCCGCCGCGGAGGGCCTGCGGC
>JAEWQZ010000162.1 GCA_023460255.1 Actinomycetes bacterium | reverse complement strand
GCCCAGCCCACCGCACGCGAGAGCACTGCGGAGGAGATCGACGCCAGCCCCGACGACCCGGACCTGGACGACTCGGGCCTGGTCGGCGCCCCGCTGGTCGCGCAGATGCTCGGCGGCACGGTCATCGACGAGGAGACCGAGGACTGACCGGTACCCGGCCCGGCAGTTCGGCCCGGAGGTGCGTCCGCGACACCCCGTAGGCTGAAGGGGTGTACGAGGGCGCGGTCCAGGACCTGATCGACGAGCTCGGGCGGCTGCCCGGGGTCGGTCCGAAGAGCGCCCAGCGGATCGCCTTCCACCTGCTCGCGGAGGCCCCCGAGGACGTCAAGCGCCTCGTCACCGCGATCACCGAGGTCAAGGCCCGCGTCCAGTTCTGCGCACAGTGCGGCAACGTCGCCCAGGCCGAGCTCTGCCAGGTGTGCCGTGACCCGCGCCGCTCCACCGCCGTGATCTGCGTCGTCGAGGAGCCGAAGGACGTCGTCGCCATCGAGCGGACGCGTGAGTTCCGCGGGCGGTACCACGTGCTCGGCGGGGCCATCAACCCGATCGCGGGCGTCGGGCCGGACGACCTGCGCATCGCCCAGCTCATGTCGCGCCTCGCGGACGGGCAGGTCACCGAGGTGATCCTCGCGACCGACCCGAACGTCGAGGGCGAGGCCACCGCCACCTACCTCGCCCGCCTGCTCGTGCCCATGGGGCTCACGGTCACCCGGCTGGCCTCCGGTCTGCCCGTGGGCGGCGACCTCGAGTACGCCGACGAGGTCACCCTCGGCCGCGCCTTCGAAGGACGGAGACGGATCAGTGCCTGACATCCCACGCATCCCGCGCGACGGCGGCCCCGCCGCCCCGGGCGCCGACGACACACCCGTCGACGTCGTCCCCGACGACATGCGCGACCTCGCGACGACCACCGCCGCCGAGGTCCGCCGGTTCCTGACGACGGTCACCGAGGTCGCCGCGGGCACCAACCCCGAGGTCGCGATCCCGCTGCTGCTCCTGGCGGTCTCCGACCTGCTCGCCGCGGGTGCGCGGCTGGGCGCCGTCGTCGACGTCGTGCCGTCCGAGCGGTTCGAGCCCGACGTCGGCCCGGACGACGACCTCGACCCGCTCGGTGCCGCGCTGGAGAACCTCTTCGAGGGCATCGACGACTACGCCGAGGTCGACGACCCGGTGCTCGGCACCACGATCGTCACGTCGAGCATCTCCAGCGACCTCGTCACCGTGGCCGCGGCGCTCGCCCAGGGGCAGCGCCACCACGACGCCGGCCAGGTGCTCGAGGCGCTGTGGTGGTGGCAGTACTCCTACCTCGCCAACTGGGGGGAGCGGGCGTCGTCGGTGCTGCGCGTGCTCCAGGTGGTGCTGGCCCACCTGCGCCTGGACGTGGACGACGACGTCGCCGCCGAGGCCGAGTTCCACGCGCTGCACGGCAAGGACTAGGCCCGACCCGCCCGTGAGCGCGACCGCCGTCGGCCGATGGTCGTAGCCGACCTCGGCGACCTCGCCGGCACGACCGTCGCACTGCTGGTCGTCGCGTCGTTCGCGGCGGGCTGGGTGGACGCCGTCGTCGGCGGGGGCGGCCTGATCCAGCTGCCTGCGCTGCTCCTGGTGCCGGGGATCGCGCCGGTGCAGGCCCTCGCCACGAACAAGCTCGCGAGCATCATGGGCACCACCGTCAGCGCCGCGACGTACTACCGCCGCGTGCAGCCCGACCTGCGCACGGCGGCACCGACGGCGCTCGCCGCGCTCGTCGGCTCGGCGGGCGGTGCCGCCCTCGCGACGTGGCTGCCGGGCGAGGCCATCGAGCCGATCGTGCTGGTCGCGCTCGTCGGCGTCGGGCTGTGGACGGCGACGCGTCCGACGCTCGGTCGGGCCACCGACCTGCGCTGGACCGGCCGGCGGCACTACGTCGTGGCGGCGGGCATCGGCCTGGGCCTGGGCGCCTACGACGGCCTGGTCGGGCCCGGGACGGGCACCTTCCTCGTCATCGCGCTCGTCGGCGTGCTCGGGTACGCGTTCCTCGAGGCGTCGGCCAAGGCGAAGATCGTCAACGCGTGCACCAACCTCGGGGCCCTCGTGGTGTTCGCGTTCGCGGGGGCACCGCTGTGGACGCTCGGCGTCCTCATGGGCGCCGCCAACATCGGGGGCGCGTACCTGGGGGCCCGGACGGCGGTCGCGCGGGGGAGCGCGTTCGTGCGCGTCGTGTTCCTCGTCGTCGTCGGCGCGCTGATCGTGCGGCTCGGCTGGGACGTCCTTGCCCGTTGACCCGCGCAAGACCACCGGGCCGTGCGACACACACCGGGTGAAGGCGCGCGCCGAACGCCGGCGCTCCCGCCTGCGCGAGGAGGCCACCATGTCGGACGCACGCGGGGCACGGGGCGGTCGGCGCAGGGGCACCCGCACCGGACGGCTGGCCGCGATCGTCGTCGCCGCGGCGCTGGCCGCCTCCGGGACGCTGGCCGGCTGCGGCCGGGAGCCGTCGGCACCTGGCGGGCCGGCGGGCCAGGGCGGCCAGAACGGTGACGTGCCCTTCCCGTCGTGCGACGGCCTCTCGACGATCACCGCCGACCCCGCCGTCTACCGCGACGAGCCGAGCTACGGCAACCCGATGGACCTGGTCGAGGACGTGCAGCAGTGGGCCGCCGGTGTCGAGGGCTTCGAGGAGCTCTGGCTGGACCGCGACCACAACGGCTGGGTACACGTCGGGGTGGCCGGCCACGACGCCGACGTCGCATCGCTCCAGGCCGAGGTCGCCGAACGGTTCCCCGGCGAGGGCGTCGTCGTCGTCGCCGTGCCGCACACCCTGGCCGACCTCGAGGCGCTCGCCGACCGGGTGCTGCCGGCGCTGGCCGCGGTCGACGCGGAGCCCCTCGGCGGCTCCTCGCTCTCGGTGCCGACAGGCGTCGTCAGCCTGTACGGGGTGATCGGCTCCCCGGAGGCGCGCGAGGTGCTGGCCGGCTTCGCGGGCGAGCCGCTGTGCGTCGACCTCTCCGACCCGGCGGACGTCGTGCCGGAGGGCGAGCAGCCGACGGCGGGGGAGGGCTGGCGGCTGCTCGGGCACGAGCAGGACGTCGGCGAGGCGTACCGCACGGGCGTCGCCACCACCGACGAGCAGCTCGCGCGGCTCTGGCAGGAGTCGGGACTGGCCGGGACCGCTCCCGAGGTCGACTGGGAGCGCGAGGTCGTCGTCTGGTTCGGCGCGGTGTGGGGCAGCAGCTGCCCCATCCGGCTGGACGACGTGGCGGTCGCCGGCGACGTCCTGCACGGGGCGTTCGTCATCCCCGGTGCCGGGCCGGGGACCGCGTGCACGGGTGACGCGCGGGCGCACTCCTACGTGCTCGCGGTCGAGCGATCGGTGCTGCCGCGGGGACCGTTCGTCGTCCAGCTCGGCCCGGACGACCCGCCGCCCGGCGCGCCCGAGGAGCGCACGGTGGTGGACGCCGACCTGTCGGTGCCCGGGGCGACCGCTCGCGACGACCAGCTGCACGCGGACGCGCCGGCCGACGTCGCCCCGCCGCTGGTCACCGACGGCGAGGGCATGCCGCCGAACGGGGCCAGCTACGTCTGGCGCGCACGCCCCGACTGCGACGGGGTCGTCATCGGGCCGCTCGACGGCAGCCTCTGGCGGCTGGCCGACGGCGAGGCGGAGTGGCAGGTCGACGACGGGCAGCAGGTGTCGATCCATACCGTCGACGACGACCTCTTCGTCGTGTCGTCGCCGGCGATGGACTACGCCTTCGTTCGGACCCCCGACGACACCTGCGGCTGACGGACGGGAGGCTCCGCGCGGAAGGGTCCGCCCGCCCGGCGAGCGGAACTCTCCGCGTCGAGCGACCGGCAGCTAGAGGAGCCCGGCGTCCGATCCGAAGAGCGGTGCGAGGGTGTCCCAGCGGGAGATCGCGCAGCCGTTGTGCCGGTCGAACGTCGCGTCGACCGACTCTCCGCCGACGGTGCCGGTGACCGTCGCGGTCTGCGGGCCGCCCCACTGCTCGGTGCAGGCCACGTCGCGCGGGGTCGGCGCGAACGCCGCCGCGCCGCCGGCAGCGGCGAGCGC
>JAEWQZ010000161.1 GCA_023460255.1 Actinomycetes bacterium | reverse complement strand
TGCTCGCGGAGGGGACGTCGTCGGACCCTCCGGGCGTGCAGACGGTGTGCGGCCTCGGCAACGCGAAGAACGCGCTGGTCAACCAGCTGCTCAGCCAGGAGGGCGTGGAGCCGTACCCGGGGTCCGTGCGCCTCGTCGACGAGCTGGAGCGCCGTGGCGTGCCGATGGCCGTCGTCTCGAGCTCGCGCAACACCCCGGCGGTGCTGGAGGCGGCCGGGCTCGGGCACCGCTTCGGGGTCGTGGTGGACGGCGTGGTCGCCGCCGCCGAGGACCTGCCGGGCAAGCCGGCGCCCGACACGTTCCTGCACGCGGCCCGCCTGCTCGGGGTCCCGCCGGAGCGCGCCGCCGTCATCGAGGACGCGGTCTCCGGGGTCGCGGCGGGGCGAGCGGGCGGGTTCGGACTCGTCGTCGGCGTCGATCGCGGCGCGGGACCGGACGCGTTGCGCCAGGCAGGGGCGGACGTGGTCGTGGCGGACCTCGCCGAGCTCCTGCGGGTGGCCGGATGAACCACGTGCGCAAGGACGGCACCCCCGTCGACCTGTCCGACCCGTTGGACCGCCTGCGCTTCCCCGTCGACCCGTGGCGGCTGACCGAGACCGTCTTCGACGCGGAGGACCTCGCGCGCACGGAGACCCTCTTCTCCGTCGGCAACGGCTACCTCGGCCTGCGCGGGAACCTCGAGGAGGGCCGTGACTGGCACAGCCACGGCTCGTACATCAACGGCTTCCACGAGACCTGGCCGATCCGGCACGCGGAGGACGCGTACGGGCTCGCGCAGGTGGGCCAGACGATCGTCAACGTCCCCGACGTCAAGGTCATGCGGCTCTACGTGGACGACGAGCCGCTCCTGCTCTCCGTCGCCGACCTCGCGTCCTACGAGCGCACGCTCGACATGGCTGACGGCGTGCTGCGCCGCGACCTCGTCTGGCGGACGGCGGGCGGCAACCGGGTACGGGTCCGCACGCAGCGCATGGTCTCCCTGCCGCAGCGTCACCTCGCCGTGCTCACGTACGAGGTGACGGTGCTGGACAAGGCGGCGCCGCTGGTCGTCTCGTCGCAGATCATCAACCGGATGGAGGGCGTCGACGAGTACCGTCCGACGCCGTCCGGCGAGTCGCAGCAGGGCATCGCCGACCCACGGCGAGCCGAGCTGCCCGTCGAGGAGGTGCTCGAGCCCGTCTCCCACTGGGGCGACGAGGAGCGGGCGGTCCTGTCGTACCGGTGCCGCAACTCCGGGATGACGCTCGCCGTCGCCGCCGACCACGCGATCGAGACCGACAACCCCTACGAGGTCCTCACCCAGGTCGAGGAGCACGTGGCCAAGCAGGTCTTCCGGGTCCGCGCCGAGCCCGGCCGGCCCGTGACGATCACCAAGGTGGTCAGCTACCACACCTCGCGCAGCATCCCCGCGCGGGAGCTGGTCGACAGGTGCCGCCGCACGCTGGACCGGGTCCGGGAGGACGGCGTCGCGCAGCAGCTCGCCGACCAGCGGGCCTGGCTCGACGACTTCTGGCGCCGGTCCGACGTCGAGATCGAGGGCCGGCCAGAGCTCCAGCAGGCCCTCCGCTGGAACCTCTTCCAGGTGGCGCAGGCCGGCGCGCGGGCGGAGGGCAGCGGGATCCCCGCCAAGGGGCTGACCGGGTCCGGGTACGGCGGCCACTACTTCTGGGACACCGAGATCTACGTGGTGCCCTTCTTCACGTACACGTCACCGTTGGTGGCCCGGAACCTGCTCCGGTTCCGGTTCACGATGCTCCCGGCGGCCGAGCGGCGGGCCCGCAAGCTCGCCCAGCTCGGCGCCCTGTTCCCGTGGCGCACGATCAACGGCGAGGAGGCCTCGGCCTGGTACGCGGCGGGCACGGCCCAGTACCACATCGACGCGGACATCGCGTACGCGGTGAGCGCCTACGTCGCCGCCACCGGCGACCAGGAGTTCCTGGCCCGGGACGGGATCGACATCCTCGTCCAGACCGCGCGCATGTGGGCCGACCTGGGCTTCTGGCGCGGCGTCGACGAGGAGACGTTCCACATCTACGGCGTCACGGGCCCCGACGAGTACACGACGGTCGTCAACGACAACCTGTACACGAACGTCATGGCGCGGTTCAACCTGCGGCGCTCGGTGGAGGCGGTGCGCGAGCTCGCGGAGCAGCGTCCCGACGACCACGCGCGGATGGTCGCGCGGCTCGGCCTGCGACCGGAGGAGATGGCCGAGTGGGAGCGGGTCGCCGAGGCCATGGCGATCCCCTACGACGAGAACCTCGGGATCAACCCGCAGGACGCCGACTTCCACCGCCGCGAGGTCTGGGACCTGGCGAGCACGCCGGCCGACAAGCGGCCGCTGCTGCTGCACTACCACCCGCTGGTCATCTACCGGTTCCAGGTGCTCAAGCAGGCCGACGTCGTGCTGGCGATGTTCCTCCAGGACGAGCACTTCTCCCCGGAGCTGACCCGGCGCAACTTCGAGTACTACGACCCGATCACCACCGGCGACTCGTCGCTGTCGGCGGTGGTGCAGGCGATCGTCGCCGCCGAGGTCGGCTACCACGAGCTCGCCCTGACCTACTTCCACGCGGCGCTGTTCGTCGACCTCGCCGACCTGCACGGGAACACCTCGGAGGGCGTGCACGTGGCCTCGGCGGCCGGCACGTGGAACGTGCTCGCCTCCGGGTTCGGCGGCATGCGGGACCGGCACGACGGCGAGCCCGACCTCGACCCACGGCTGCCCGAGGGCTGGACCGGGCTGACGTTCCGGATGACGATCCGCGGCACGCGTGCGCGGATCACGGTGCGGCCCGACCGGGTCGAGCTCGTCGTCGAGGAGGGCGACGTGTTCGTCGCGCACGTGCGGGGCCAGCGCGTCGAAGTGCGGGCCGAGGAGCCGGTCACGGTCGCGCTCGACGGTCAAGGCCCCCGTATCGCGGGCCGGCCCGACCCGGCGGCGCTCCAGCAGGGGACCCGGCCGGACGGGTCCGTCGTGACGGCGTCGGTGCCGCAGTACACGATCCCGCCGGAGTAGTCGGCCGAGCAGCCGCCCGAGCAGCCGCCGAGCCGTCACGGGCCGGCCGGTCAGCGGCCGGTCAGCGGACGGTGACGTCCCCGTCGGCGAAGGACCCCGTCGCCCGGCCGCCGTCGAGCGTGGCGATGCAGAGGGCGGCATGGTCGCCCTGGCTCCAGGCGCGGGCCGACGGCGTCCACACGACGGCGCGGAACCCGAGCCCGTCCGCCTCGGACGGGAGCTCGCACCAGGCGGAGGCGCGTTCCTCGAGGTCCTCGGCCCCCGGCCACGACCCGTCGCCGAGGTCGAGCCGGCGCAGCACCTCGGCCTCATGGGCGTCGTCGCAGGGGACGAGCGTGACGCGGCCCACCGTCCCGTCGTCGGGCAGGTCGGCGATGCAGTGGCCGGTGCGGACCTGGCGCGAGGTGGCGCCCGTCGCGCCGTCGACGTCGCCGATCGGCCGGGTCTGCCACCAGTAGGCCACGGCGCCGCCGCCGCCGCCGAGGACGGCGAGCGCGGCCACGACGACGAGCGAGACGAC
>JAEWQZ010000160.1 GCA_023460255.1 Actinomycetes bacterium | reverse complement strand
CCCGGCCAGGCCGGGTCGCCGGCCGGTGCATATCTCCCAATGCAAGCGCTTGCAACGGGTGACGGCAAGGCCGTGAGACGTCTTTACGGGTCCCGATCAGGTCACGATTGCGTCACGGGGCCGGTCTTCACCGGTCGAGGCCCGCGACGCGCTGACCAGGCACGGCGCACCCCGGGGATGCCGCCTCAGCGGGCGCGCGGCGCCGGACCCGTGGAACCCCTGTCGACGAGCACCGTCGGGTAGACGAGCTCCGCCGGCGGCTCCTCGCCACCGATCATCTCCAGGACGAGCTGAGCCGCGGCCGCCCCCTGGTCCTCGGCGGGCTGGGCCATCGTCGTCAGCCCCACCAGCTCCCCGAGGTCGTGGCCGTCGACCCCGATCACCGACACGTCCTCGGGCACCCGCCGGCCGGCGTCCCGCAGCGCGAGCATCGCACCCATCGCCATCTCGTCCGAGGCCGCGAAGACCGCCGTCACGTCGGGCACGCGGTCGAGGAGGTCGCGCGTCGCCGCCCGCCCGCCCTCGACGTCGAAGTTGCCGTGCGCCTCGAGCCCAGGGTCCGGCGCCAGGCCGGCCTCGGCCAGCGCCGCGCGCCAGCCGGCCGCCCGCTCCACCGGCGGCGACCAGGGCGCGATGTCGTCGGGCGCACCGGTGATGTGCGCGATGCGGGTGTGCCCCAGGCCGAGCAGGTGGCGGGTGGCGGCCATCGCGGTCCCCCGGTCGTCCAGGCGCACCGTGACCTGCCCGTACCCGCCCCACCCGATGCACACGAGCGGCTGCCCGAGCGCAGCCAGCGCGTCGACCTCGTCCCGGGACAGCGGCAACCCGACGACGAGCACCCCGTCCACCCGGCGCCGCAGCACCTCGGGGTCCACCCGGGCCGCCCTGGTGCCCGGCCGGCCGGCGTCGAACGTGTAGAGCAGGACGTCGAAGCCATGGGCGCGCAGCGTGCGCTCGGCGCCCTCGATGACGTTCGCGAAGAACCAGCGTCGGACCATCGGACTGATCAGGCCGATGGCCCGGGTGCGTCCCGACGCGAGGCTCGCCGCCGACGGCGTGGCGACGTACCCGAGCTCGGACGCGACCTCGCGAACGCGCTCGCGCGTCGCCTCGTGCACGTTCGGCAGCCCCCGCAACGCCCGCGACACGGTGGCCGTCGACACCCCGGCGGCCCGGGCGACGTCCTCGATGCCTGGGGCCATGGGCGCCGATTGTGCCCCTCCGCGCGGCGGCGGGTCCACCGGCCCGGTCCGGCGCAGATCGCGGCGCGCGGCGGAGGTCGCGGCGCTCGAGGGCCGCGATCTGCGCCTCCGGCCGCGATCTGCGGGGTGGTGTGGGTCAGTCGAGCAGGCCGCGCAGGACCGGCACGACGCCGTCCTCCGTCACCGGTCCGGTGACCTCGTCCGCCGCGGCGCACACGACGTCGTCGGAGCCGCCCATCGCGACCCCGCGCCCCGCCCAGCGCAGCATCTCCAGGTCGTTGCGGCCGTCCCCGACGGCGACGGTGCGCCCCGCCCCGACGCCGAGACGTTGGCGCACCGCCTCGAGCCCCGTCGCCTTGGAGACGCCCTTCGGGTTGAGGTCGAGCCAGGCCACCCAGCCCACCGCGTAGGAGACCTCGTGCAGGCCGATCCGCTCGACCATCGCGTGGAAGTCCGCCTGGGTGTGCTCCGGGCTCCGGATGACGACACGCGTCGCGGGCAGCCGGCACAGGTCCTCGAAGTCGACGAGCACGTGCTCGCCCTCGATCTCCCCCGGCGGGAACGGCTTGCTCACGTGGAACCCGTGCCCGACGTTCTCGACGCCGTACGCGGCGTCCGGCAGCTCTGCGCGGATGACGCGCAGCGCGGGGCCGGGGTCGAACGTGATCGTCTCGGTCACCTCGTACCCGGCGTCCGTCGCCGGGTCCAGCCGTGCCGTCACGGCACCGTTGGAGCACACGAGGAACCCGTCCGTCACGCCGAGGTCCGCCGCGACCTTCGCCGCCGAGACCACCGCCCGCCCCGTGGCGAGGACGACGTGGTGACCGGCCGCGACGACGTCGGTGATCGCGGCGCGGACGCCGGGCGAGATCGTCCCGTCCCAGGACATCAGCGTGCCGTCGACGTCGAGCGCGACGAGCCGTGGGTGCGGCGCCACCTCGCGGGAGAGCGCCGGGTCGGCAGCGACCATCAGGCCCCCGGCCCGCGGCCGGCGACGGGCTCGAGCACCTCGCGTCCGCCCAGGTAGGGCCGCAGCCCCGGCGGCACGACGACCGACCCGTCGGCCCGCTGGTGGTTCTCCAGGATCGCGACCAGCCAGCGGGTCGTCGCCATCGTCCCGTTGAGCGTCGCGGCCGTGCGGGTCTCCCCCGACGCCGTGCGCTCGCGGATGCCGAGCCGGCGCGCCTGGAACGTCGTGCAGTTCGACGTCGACGTCAGCTCCAGGTACCGCTGCTGGCTGGGCAGCCAGGCTTCGCAGTCGAACTTGCGGGCCGCGCTCGAGCCGAGGTCGCCGGCCGCCACGTCGATCACCCGGTAGGGCAGGTCCACCAGCGCGAGCATCCGCTCCTCGAGCGCCAGCAGCCGCTCGTGCTCCGCCTCGGCGTCGTCCACCGTCGTGAAGCTGAAGAGCTCGACCTTGTTGAACTGGTGCACGCGGATGATGCCGCGGGTGTCCTTGCCGTAGGACCCGGCCTCGCGGCGGTAGCACGTCGACCAGCCCGCGTACCGGCGCGGCCCGTCCGACAGGTCGAGGATCTCGCCCGCGTGCATGCCCGCCAGCGCGACCTCCGAGGTGCCGACGAGGTACATGTCGTCGGCGTCGACCCGGTACACCTCGGCCGCGTGGGCGCCGAGGAACCCCGTGCCCTGCATGATCTCCGGCTTGACCAGCGTCGGCGTCACGACGGGCGTGAACCCGGCCTCCACCGCGAGGTCCTGCGCGGCCGTGAGCAGGGCCAGCTCGAGGCGCGCGCCCACGCCGAGCAGGAAGTAGAACCGCGCGCCCGAGACCTTCGCCCCGCGCTCGGTGTCGATCGCGCCGAGCCCCTCGCCGAGGTCCAGGTGGTCCCGCACCGCGAAGTCCGGCCCGTACTCGGCGGCCAGGTCCCGCGGCGTGCCGACCTCCTTGAGCGTGACGAAGTCCGCCTCGCCGCCCGCCGGGACGCCCGGGATGACCAGGTTGCCGATGCCCGCCACCACGTCGTCCAGCTCGACGGCCGCGGCGTCGGCCTCGGCCTGGGCCGCCTTGACCTCGTCGGCCAGGCCCTTGGCGCGCGCGAGCAGGGCCGTCTTCTCCTCGCCCGACGCGCGGGCGACGTCCCGCCCGACCCCCTTCTGCTCCGCCCGCAGGGTCTCGAACCGGGTGAGCGCGGCGCGGCGCCGCTCGTCCAGGGCGAGGACCGCGTCGACGAGCGACTCGTCGTCCCCCCGCAGACGCTGGCTCGCGCGGACGGTCTCGGGCTCGGCTCTCAGGATGCGCAGGTCGATCACCCCCGAAGGGTATCGAGGCATTCCAGGTGTCACCGGACGCCGGTGCCCGTACGGTGGCGCCATGACGTCAGGCGCGTGGGTCGTCGTGGCGGTGGTGGTGGCCGTCCTGCTCGCTTCCGGGGCGCTCCTCCTCGCCGTGCAGAACCG
>JAEWQZ010000159.1 GCA_023460255.1 Actinomycetes bacterium | reverse complement strand
GGCGACGACGGCGCGGTGGTCGCCGCGATCGGCGCCCACGGCGGGGTCGAGGTCGGCGTCGCGGGCGCCGAGGGCGCGTGGGAGGCGCTCGACGTGCTGGCCACGCGCGTGGACTGGTACCGCGCGGCGGAGGCGTTCGACGGCACCCGCGGCCCCCGTGTCGCGGCCGTCCGCCCCACCTTCACCGTCACCGACGACGGGGCGTGGACGCAGGGATCGGCCGGGGCGCTGTTCGCGCTGGAGGACGGTGTGCTCGAGGCATCGGCCTGGGAGCCGGACGGCGCGAACGGCCGCTCGTCGGTGGTCGTGCACCACGACGACGCGGCAGGTGACGTCGTCCTGACCAACGGCTGGAACGCGGAGCTGACCGCCATCGAGGTCGCGGGCTGGCACCGTGCCGGCGAGGACCTGCCCTGGGTCGCCGCCGACGGCTTCGAGACGGGCGCCACGGCCTGGGTGTACGACGTCGCCCACTCCACGGCGGGCTGGATCGCGGCGGGCGCCTACCGGGCGGACACCCGGGCGGGCACACCGATCGAGGCCGCCGTGTGGGTCTCCCCCGACGGGGAGCGGTGGTCGCGGGTGCCGGGCCTGGCCGCGGCCGGGCTCGACTCGACGGGCACCGCCGTGTGCCGGCTGCCGGACGGCGGCGCCATCGTCGTGGGCCGCGCGGACCTCGACGACGTCACCCACCCGAGCGAGGCGCTCGCCTGGACGGTCACCGACGGCGCGTGGCGGAGCGTGGGCCTGCCGGACCGGCCGACCGCGTGGTTCAGCGGGTGCGCCGTCGCCGGGGACGCCGTCGTGGTCGAGGGGCAGACGGCCTCGGCGACGCTGTGGCGGACCACCGACGGGCAGACCTTCGAGGAGGTCCACGCCGCTGCCGTCGGCGAGTCGATCGGGGGCGTGCGGGCCCTCGAGGGCGGGTTCGTCGCCTTCGGCTCCGTGGACCGGGCGGAGTACACCGGGCCCGTCGTCTGGGTGTCGGCCGACGGCACCGACTGGTCGTGGCTGGCCGTGCCCGCCCGGGAGCCGGTCGTCGCGGGGCTCGTGCACCCCGTCGGACGTGGCCTGCTGGTCGTGGTGTCGACGTCGTCGGGCGACCAGGCGTGGACCGTCGCCGACGTGCCGGTGCCCGCCGCGCGCCCCTGACCGGAACCTGTCGGCCCGGGGCGCGATGATGGGCGGGTGAGCGATGCACCCCTGCACCCGGACGACGACGGCCTGGACGAGGCGGCCGCCCGCCGACGCTGGACCGACCTGGCGGAGGAGATCCGGGAGCACCAGTTCGCGTACTACGTCCGCGACGCCCCGACGGTCAGCGACGCCGAGTACGACGCGCTCATGCGCCGGCTCGAGGCGCTCGAGGACGCCTACGAGGAGTACGGGCTGCGCGCCCCGGACTCGCCGACGCAGGTGGTCGGCGGGGTCGCGTCCACCGACTTCGCGACGGTGCAGCACGCCGAGCGGATGCTGAGCCTGGACAACGCGTTCTCGCTCGAGGAGCTGACGGCGTGGACGCAGCGGGTGGCCCGGGACCTCGAGGGGACGGCCGGGTCCGTGCACTACCTGTGCGAGCTGAAGATCGACGGGCTCGCCATCGCGCTGCTGTACGAGAACGGCCGCCTCGTGCGTGGCGCCACCCGCGGCGACGGGCGCACGGGGGAGGACGTCACGGCGAACGTGCGGACGATCGCCGGGGTGCCGCACCGCCTCGCCGGCGACGACGTGCCGGAGCGGATCGAGGTCCGCGGCGAGGTGTACTTCCCCGTGGCGGACTTCGAGGCGCTCAACGCCGCGCGCGTCGCCGCGGGGGAGGCGCCCTTCGCGAACCCGCGCAACTCCGCCGCCGGGTCGCTGCGGCAGAAGGACCCGCGGGTGACGGCGTCGCGGCCCCTGCGGCTGATCTGCCACGGCATCGGTGGCCTGGTCTGGGCCGGGCACGAGTCGGCGACCGCCCGGCAGTCGGAGACCTACCGGTTGCTGGCGTCGTGGGGCCTGCCGGTCTCCGACCGCACCCGGGTGGTCGACGACCTCGACGGCATCCGGGAGATGGTCGAGCACTACGGCGAGCACCGGCACGACGTCGAGCACGAGATCGACGGCGTCGTGGTGAAGGTGGACGAGGTGGCGCTCCAGCGCCGGCTCGGGGCGACGAGCCGTGCGCCCCGGTGGGCGATCGCGTACAAGTACCCGCCGGAGGAGGTCAACACGCGGCTGGTGGACATCAGGGTCGGCATCGGGCGCACGGGCCGCGCGACCCCGTACGCGGTCATGGAGCCGGTGCGCGTGGCGGGGTCGACGGTGCGCCAGGCGACGCTGCACAACCAGGACGTCGTCAAGGTCAAGGGCGTGCGGATCGGCGACATGGTGGTCCTGCGCAAGGCGGGCGACGTCATCCCGGAGATCGTGGGCCCGGCCCCGCGGGCGGCCGACGACGACGTCCCGCGGCGCGAGTTCGTCATGCCGGCGGACTGCCCGGAGTGCGGCACGCCGCTGCGGCCGATGCGCGAGGGCGACGTGGACCTGCGCTGCCCGAACGTGCGCGACTGCCCGGCGCAGGTGCGCGGGCGGGTCGAGCACATCGGCTCCCGGGGGGCGCTGGACGTCGAGGCGCTCGGCGAGGTGACGGCTGCCGCCCTCACGCAGCCCGAGGTGCCCGAGACCCCACCGGTCGTCAACGAGGCGTACCTGTTCGACCTGGTCGGGTACCCGGCCGACGCGTCCGACGAGGAGCGCGCGCGGGTCCGGGCCGCGAGCCTGGCCCGCCTGGCCGAGGTGGAGGTCGTCGTCCGCGACCCCGAGACCGGTGAGCCGCGCGCGGACGAGGACGGCGTGGTGCGCCGTCGGGCGCCCTTCCGCCGTGTCCTGACGTACACCAAGGCGCAGGAGGCCGCGGCGGCCGCCGAGGGGCGGGCCTTGGAGCCGTGGGCGCCGTCGGCCGCGGCGATCACCCTGCTCGACGAGCTGGACGCGGCGAAGACGAAGCCCTTCTGGCGGGTGCTCGTCGCGCTGAGCATCCGCAACGTCGGCCCGACGGCGGCCCGTGCGCTGGCGACGCGGTTCGGCTCGATGGAGGCCCTGCGTGCGGTGCTCGACGGCGACCGGGCCGCGGCGGTGGCGACGTTCTCGCAGGTCGAGGGTGTCGGCCCGACGATCGCGCAGTCGCTGCTCGACTGGTACGACGAGGACTGGCACCAGGAGGTGCTCGACAACTGGGCACGGGCCGGCGTCGCGATGCGCGACGAGCGGGACGCGTCCGTCGCGCGGACCCTCGAGGGCCTGACCGTCGTCGTCACGGGGTCGCTCGCCGGCTTCTCCCGCGACGGCGCGAAGGAGGCCATCATCGTCCGCGGGGGCAAGGCGGCGGGCAGCGTGTCGAAGAAGACCGACTTCGTCGTGGTGGGCGACAGCCCCGGCTCCAAGGCGGACAAGGCGGCCGAGCTCGGCGTGCCGATCCTCGACGAGGCGGGGTTCGAGCGGCTGCTCGACGGCGGCCCGCAGGCCGTCGGCGCCGGCGTCGGGGCGGGCCCGCCGGAGGCGGCGACATGAGGCTCACGATCCGGGTCGCGGAGGGCGGCGACCTCGCGCAGGTCGGTGAGCTCACCGCCCAGGCCTACCTGAACGACGCGCTCGTCGACCCGGACCACTGGTACGTCGACGAGCTGCGTGACGCGCAGCGCCGCGCGACGCAGGCGACGGTGCTCGTCGCGGTCGAGGGCGACCGGGTGCTCGGCACGATCACGCTGGCGCCGCACGGCACCCCGTACGCCGAGATCGCCGGTCCCGGGGAGCTCGAGCTGCGGATGCTCGCCGTGCACCCCGACGCCCGGGGTCGGCGGATCGGCGAGAAGCTGATGCGCGCCGCGATCGAGCGCGGCCTCGGCTGGGGCGCGCACGCCGTCGTCCTCTCCACCATGCCCGAGATGAGGTCCGCGCAGCGGGTGTACGACCGGATGGGGCTGCGCCGCACGCCCGAGCGCGACTGGTCGGGCGAGTCGGGCCTGGTGTTCCTCACGTACGTCGCCGACGCGACATCGACCGGGCCGCTGTGAGCACCGTGCGGACCGCGGGCGACCTCGTCGCGCCCGGGGCGGCCGTGGAGGTCGCGACCTGGCGCCCCGTGGAGGTCGTCGAGGTCGACGGCTGGTCCCTCGGGTTCTCCGGCGGGTTCACCCGGCGGGCCAACAGCGCCGTGCCGTGGCGGGCGGGCGAGGCGACGGGCGAGGCGACGGTCGACACGGTAGAGGCGGCGTACGCGGCCCGCGGGTTGTCCGCCGTCGTCCGGGTCGACGGCGCGGCACCGCCGGACCTCGACGCGCTGCTCGCCGCCCGCGGCCACGCC
>JAEWQZ010000158.1 GCA_023460255.1 Actinomycetes bacterium | reverse complement strand
GAACTGGCGGAGCTCTCGGACTCCATGGTCGTGCCATGGTTTGAAAGCGCCGACGACAAACGTGTCTTCGACAAGATGCGCAAGTTCTCGCGCCTCTCGCAGCCGGGCTCGTGGGTGCAGGGAGTGCATGACGCGCGCTGGGACTTCCGAGGAAGCGGCCCCGACCACGGCCTCGTCACAACGGCGGAGACGCCTGGCGCCTGGCGAGTGATGATGACGCGTCATGTGGACGCTTTCGCGATCCGGGACGCTGCTGTGAAGCAGTTCCTCCGAGACTTCGGCGGTCTTGCCGCGAAGTCGCGTGGCGTTGGGGCTGATAAAGACGGACGTCCCGCACTCGGAAACAACCACCCTGTCGTGATCTTCCGACACCCGAGCAGAAGCGACGACACCCGAACGCTGATCGCGTCGGCCCTACCGTCGGCTGGATACCTCCATAACAAGGGCTACGTGCATGCCGTCGCCCATGTGGCAGGCAGCTCGCCGACCGCGCTCCTTGCACTCGTCGGACTGCTGAACACGAGCACTGAGGATTGGTGGGCACGGCGCTTCGTCGATCGTCACGTGACAGCTCCGGTGATCAACAACCTCCCGCTGCCGAAGCTCACCCCAGCGGACTTGAGCGCCCTCGCCGCCAGGACTGCCGTGCTCCTACACAATGCCGGCCTGACGATGCTCGCTGGTGGAATCGACACCCGGGCGGTCGCATCAGGTTCCCCGTACGCAACAGAGAGCCGAGAGCGCCTGCTGGCGGCGCTGGAGGCCACGGTCGCTCACGGGTATGGGCTGGGGCCCGATGACCTGGAAGTCATCCGACGGGACTTCGGCGATCAGGGGATGCCAGATGTCGTGTTTGCCCTCGCGCAGGAGATGCTCGCGTCTGGAGACATGAACGCATGAGTCAGCTGCCCGACTTCGCGTCCAACCACCTACCCGAGGATGCTGCCGGCACGGTAGCCGACCGGGTCAACGACCTGTTCCGGCTGCTGCGGGAGAACAAACTCACGCCGCCTTCGATTGCGATCGCGACGGCGTACGTGAACCCCGGGGGGTTCGCGCTGCTCGCCGACGAGCTGGAGCGGGCGCCGGGGGTGCGGCTACTCCTGGGAGCAGAGCCGGACGCGGAGTCGGTGCGCGCAGTGGCCGCCGGCGACGCCGACCAGGACACGCGGCGCGACGCGGCGCTTGAACAGCACCAGGCGTGGTTGGAAGCCGAGCGGGACACGATGGGCTTTGAGCGGACGCCCACCTCCGATGCCCGCCGGATGGTGGAGTGGCTGCGTTCCACCGATCTGCAGGGTGATTCGCGAGTTGAGGTCCGCCGGTACTCCGGGGGGTTCCTGCACGGCAAGGCGTACCTGGTGGAGGACGGGGCCACCCAGGCGGCGCTGGCAGGCTCGTCGAACATGACCTATGCCGGCCTCGCCGTGAACGCTGAGCTCAACCTCGGCACGGGCGGTGGCACGCCGTCGGCGAGCAAGGTCCGCAACTGGTTCGACCACTTCTGGGACCTGAGCGATCCGTACGATCTTGCGGGGTTGTACGGGCGGCTGTGGGAACCGCACACGCCATGGTCCATCTACCTGCGAATGCTCTGGGAGTTGTACGGGCAGAACCTGGACGACGAGAGCCAGAGCGTGCGCACGGGCCTGAACTTGACCCGCTTCCAGTCCGACGGCGTCGCGCGGATGCTGCGGCTCCTTGACGAGCACGGCGGCGTGCTCGTCGCCGATGAAGTTGGCCTGGGCAAGACATTCCTGGCCGGCGAGGTCATCTTTCGCACTGCGAACATTAACCGCCAGCGCGTGCTCGTCGTCGCTCCGGCGGCGCTGAAGACGTCAATGTGGGAGCCGTTCCTGGAGCGCTACGACTTCAGCCGGTGGGTGAGGATCTACTCGTACGAGGAGGTGCGCAACCGGCTCGACCCGGACAAGGGTGATACCCGACCCTTCCAGCAGGAGTTGGCCGACTACTCGCTCGTCGTCGTCGACGAGGCTCACAACCTGCGTAACGCCGGGGCGCAGCGCTCCGGTGCCGTCGACAAGGTCATCACTGCCGGCAGCCAGCCCAAGCGGGTCGTGCTCATGACTGCCACGCCAGTCAACAACTCCCTGACGGACCTGGAGACGCTGGTCAAGTACTTCATCCGGGACGACGCACGGTTCGTGTCCCTGGGTATCCCGAGCATCCACGACTACATCAAGCGTGCCCAGGACATGGACCCGGTGAACCTGACGCCCGAGTTCCTGTTCGACCTGATGGACCAGGTGGCCGTACGCCGCACTCGCAAGTTCGTCAAAGAGCACTACGCGAACGAGGTCATCACCGGCCCGGACGGCAAGCTGACCACCATCAAGTTCCCCCAGCCCAAGGTGCGGCGCATCGACTACGACGTGGATGCCGACGGTCTGGCACTCATCGACGCGATGGTCTACGCCCTGGACGACCCGACCAACCCTCACGCGCCGCACGCGTGGGCAGAACGCAGCCGTGACCCCGGTCGGCTCATGTTGGCCCGATACCTGTCCAGCATGTATACGCTCGCCAACGACCTGCAGCAGTATGAGATCACCAACGCTGGTCTGCTGCGTTCTGGTCTGCTCAAGCGTCTCGAGTCCAGCCCGCAGGCTCTGCGCACCTCCTTGGAGAGGATGATTTCCTCGCACGAGGCGTTCCTCGACGCCCTCCGACGGGGGCACGTGCTCAGGGGCGAAGCGCTGGCCGAGTGGGTGTCCTCGGACTCCGACGACCTCGACGAGTTCGTCGCCGAGTTCGACGACGCCGCGCAAGTCGATTCGGTCGCCGGTTACCACTCCGCGGAGCTGGAGGCCGATGTGCGCTCCGACATCGCCCTGCTGCAGCGGTTGCGGGACTTGGCGACGGCCGTCGTGGTGGGCGCCGAGCCTAAGGTGCTCAGGCTCGTCAAGGAGCTGACCTTGATCGCTGAAGAGGCGCGTCGCATTGACCCCCGTGGCCTGTCGCACGGTGACCGGCGCAAAGTGATCGTCTTCTCGTCGTTCACCGACACGATTATCCCGATCCACGAAGCAGTGGAGCGGGCGATCGCAGGGGCCCCAGCCGGTTCGTCGCTGGCGGACTACCGGGGCCGGGTCGCCCCTCCCGTCATGGGCTCCTACGCGGTCACCCATGAGCGCGGCGCGACCGGCGGTGTGGACCAGGGCGGGCGCGCGTCGACCATTGCCGGCTTTGCGCCCCGCACTGCGGGCCCGCGCAGCTCCGCCGGGGAACCGATCGCGCTCGACGAGTTCGACATCTTGTTCACCACAGACGTCCTGTCCGAAGGCGTCAATCTGCAGCAGGCCGGCCAGATGATCAACTACGACCTGCCGTGGAACCCCATGCGGATCGTCCAGCGCCATGGGCGCGTGGATCGCATTGGCTCCGAGCACGACTACGTTTACCTGGGTCTGTTCTTCCCCTCCGAGCGCTTGGACCAGTTGCTCGCCCTCGAATCTCGGCTCGAGGCCAAACTCGCACTGGCCGACGCAGCAGTGGGCACCGGAGAAGTGCTCCCTGGGCGCGGGCCAGGCCACGAGGTCAACCTCGCCGACGAGCAGGTGACCACGGAGTTCGAGAAGCTCCTGGAGACTGGCGGTGCCAGCGCATCCCTGTCCGGCGAGGAGTACCGGCGCAGGCTGTTCGAGGCCATGGGCGCCGACCGTGGCGAGAAGGCGGACATCCTCAGCCTGCCGTACGGCTCGGGCAGCGGGTTCGAGAGCCCGATCGTGCGTGGCAACGGCTATGTCTTCTGCATCAAGATTGGCGGGAGCCCTAAGCCGTGGTTCCGCTATGTGCCAACGAGCGGCGACTGGGCCCTCCAGCACGATGAGGTCGGCCAGCCTGTGGTGTCCGGCGACACCCTCATAGCGCTGCGAGTCGCCGATCCGCAGGCCAAAGCGAGGGAGCGCTGGCTTCCGGAGCAGGTGTACGACCGGGCTTTCGACGCATGGGAAGTCGCCCGTGACGACGTTTACGCGACCTGGACCCAGTTGACTGACCCCAACGCCCTGCAGCCAGAACTGCCGCTGGCGTTCCGCGATGCCTGGAACCTCGTGCTTAAGTCTGGCGGATACCTCGGGCGCGACGAGCAGATTGCGCTTGCGAACCGGCTACGGAGCGTGCCCTCGGCGAAGGTCTCCCGGGCCGTGCGTGCCGCGCTGAACGAAGGGCGAACTGAGGAGGAGCGCATCGCCCTAGTAACCGAGGTGCTCAACGAGGCCGGAATCACCGCACCCCCGCCGCGCAAACCGCTACCCGAGGTCGAGAAGCACGAGGTGCGGCTTGTGACGTGGATGGCGGTCAAGGGAACTCGGGGGGATTCGTGACCTTCGATTCCCGGCACGCCATAGACGACGGTCTGCAGCACCTTGCAGCGCGCCTCGACCCGATCATCGCCGCCACACTCGCCCCGGACCTACACGGCCTCCCTTGGACGGCTGTGCTGACGGAGCTCGACGAAATGCGCGGTAAGCCTCCGAGGACCTATGCCACAACGGACCTGCAGGCTCAGCTGCGCGTCATCACGGAGCGACTCGGGAACCTCGGCTTCCCGTTCGACGACAACACCCACCTGGTAACCGCGCTCGGATCCGAGCTGCGCATTATGCGCAATCGATGGGCGCACAATGACGAGCTGACGACGCTCGACGCGTGGCGCGCACACGACTTCGTTGTGCGCCTTCTGGAGCGCTTCAAAGACACCGTTGGCGTCCACCGCGCGCGGGACCTGCGCGAAGAGGCCTTCGACGCGTTGGTGGCCGAGAAGGGAGTCGCGACTCACGTTGCCTCGCCTATCGCGGACGCCGGGGCCGCAGCCGTCGCTGTCCCTGCACCCGAACTCGAGCTCGTCGCCCCGGATCTCTCGGTCCTGACGCGGACCGGGCCCGGAGAAACTCAGACCATTGGCGCCGCGCGTGACCCCTTCGAACCGTGGAGGGTCGTTCTGGTGGGCGAAGCGTCAGTCCTCGACGAACTACCGAGAAAGGCCGCCAAGGGGAAGGTCCGCGCCGTCGCGGCGGAGATCGCCGAGTTTGAGGGACCGATTCACCTGGACCGCCTCGTGCAACTTACGGCCGCCTCCTTCGGCGTGCGGCGGCTCCGTTCGGCCCGAGAGAAGAAGCTGACCTACCAGATCCGCCAGACGGGCCTACTGGTTGATCGTGACAAGTTCGTGTGGCCAACGGACCTCGACCCAAAGACGTGGTTGGAGTTCCGACCGAACGACAGCACCCTGGACCGCCCACTCATCCAAGTCAGCCCGGTCGAGATCGCGAACGCGATGCGCTTCATCCAAGCTCAGCGGCCCGGGCTCGACAGCGATGACCTTGACCGAGCGACGCTGCAGACCTTCGGCCGCAGGCGACGTACGAGGCAGCTCGCCGAGCACCTCGTCAGGGCAAGGGAGTTGCTGTGACCTAGGTCATGGCCTACCGCAGCAGCGTCTCCGCTGTGCGGATCACGCGCGCCGCCGCGCGACGCTGCTGGCGTGCGGACCGCTCGTGGTGACGCACGCGTTCCCGGCCCATGTGGCGTCGGGCAGCAAGAACCATGCCCGGAGGGACAGTGTCGACGAGCGTGCAGGAGCGACCCGCGAACGTGACGAGGGCGTAGCTGCCGGTCGGCAGGCTCGCCTCAGCGAGCCAGAGGTCGAGGACGGCGCCGGTGCGAACGTCGACCGCGTCGGCGCGCTGTCCGGCGGCGGTGGACCACACGGTGCGAAGGATGCAGAGCAGGACGTGATCCGGAAGACGCGAGAGGACCCGGAGCTCCTGGACGCGGACGAAGGCTCGACGGTCGCCAGCCGGCTGGAGCGCAGCGCCCGTCGCCGACGTCGCGAGCCACACCAGTGCTGCAAGTACGGCTGCCAGCCAGCCGACGTACGGCGCTGAGTCGGCGCCGATCTGACGGACATCGGGCGGCAGCGTGGCGGGGAAACCGCCTACGACCACGAGCACGGCGACAGGCGCAAGCAGTGCGCGGGTCCATCGCCCGAGCTCCCGAAGGATCAGCCTGGTCATTCCCTCACCATCCCACTGCGTTCTGACGCTCGAGACTTGGCGCCGGCGGAGTAGCCCGCCGCGGCTCGGGCGGCGTCGATCGGCGCTCCTTGTCGCGTTGAACCGCCAGCACCTCGGCGGCGCGTGACCGCGCATCGGCTTGCTGTCGGTCGGTGACAACGTCGGTGCCTAGCGCGTGTTCGGCGCTGGTCACGCCGTACCTGTCTCGGTACGCCGCGACCGTGCGCGCACGCGCGTCCCACCTCGCCCGCTCGTCGGCCTCCTCCGGAACGGGGCCGAGTTCGCCGAGCCACGCGGCACCTGCCGCCCGTGCGCGCTCGAGGAGGAGGGTCGCGCGCTCGTCGATCAGTCTCGCCCGTGCGTCGAGCGCGTCGATCAAGTCCGCGTCCGTCGCGCGCGTCGCCGCCGGGAGCAGTCCGCCCACGAGCCGCGCGGGGCGTCCTCGCCCGCGAGCGATGCTCGCCGTGCTCCATCCGTCGACCCGCTCGTGCAGCACCGACGCGATGTCGACGGCCCCGACGTCGGCGCAGTCGGCCAGGGCGGGCAGGGCGGCGTCGACGTTGAGGCCGCACGCCTCGGCCCGGCGCAGCGACGTCGTGAGGGCTCCGAAGGCCGGCGATGCCTCAATCGCCGCGACCTGATCGGGTGTTAGGCCCGACCGCTCGAGCAGCGCCGTCCAGTGCGGAGCCTCGGCGAGGTGCGCGATGGTCTCGTACCCCGCGGCGAGAGTCCGGATCGAGCCGACCGCCTCTACCTCCTCGAACCGGACCTCGTGGGCGGAGGTCGCCGCGCCGACGTGGCTGAGCACGGCGGTGAGCACACCGCGGCTGGTCGGGGCGACGTCGGCGAAGCCCTGCAGAGGTTCGGGGAGGACGTCGGTGC
>JAEWQZ010000157.1 GCA_023460255.1 Actinomycetes bacterium | reverse complement strand
GAGCTCGCCGACGTCGTGCTGCCGGTGGCCCCACCGGTGGAGAAGGCCGGCACGTTCGTCACCTGGGAGGGCCGCCTGCGGCCGTTCCCGCAGGCCCTGACGTCCACGCACATGCCCGACCACCGGGTGCTCGACGCCGTCGCGGACCGGATGGGCGTGCCCCTGGGCACGCGCACGGTCGCCGCGGTGCACGCCGAGCTCGACCAGCTCGGCGGCTGGGACGGGGACCGCGCCGCGGCGCCCGACGTGCCCGCGGCCGAGCCCCCCGTCGTCGGCGAGGGCGAGGCGGTGCTGGCCACCTGGCACCTGCTGCTCGACGACGGCCGGCTCCAGGACGGCGAGCTCTTCCTCGCCGGCACGGCGCCGCGACCCGTGGCCCGCCTGTCGGCCGGCACCGCGGGCGGGCTGGGCGTCGGCACGGGCGACGCGGTGACCGTGCGCACCGACCACGGCCAGGTGACCCTGCCGCTCGTCGTCACCCCCATGCCCGACGGCGTGGTGTGGCTGCCGACGCGGTCGCCGGGGTCGCAGGTGCACGCGACGCTGCGGGCGGGGGCCGGTGCGCTGGTGCGGGTGTCCGCAGCGGCGTCCGAGGCATCGGAGGAGGGGCTGTGATGGGCGCGCTGCTCGCGGCCGCCGGCGACCAGGCCGTCGCGGCGGGGGCCGACTTCTCGAACGACACGTGGTGGATCGTCCTGATCAAGGCGGTCGGCATCATCGTGTTCCTGCTGCTGTCCGTGCTCATCGCCATCTGGTTCGAGCGCAAGGTCGTCGGCCGGATGCAGATCCGGCCGGGCCCGAACGTGCACGGCCCGTTCGGCCTGTTCCAGTCGATGGCCGACGCCATGAAGCTCCTCTTCAAGGAGGACGTCATGGTGGTCACGACGCACCGGCTGGTGTACGTCGTGGCGCCGATGATCTCGGTGTTCTGCTCGCTGCTCGTGTTCGCCGTCATCCCGTTCGGGCCGGCCGTGTCCCTGTTCGGGATCACGACGCCGCTCCAGCTGACCGACTTCCCCGTGGCGGTCCTGTACATCCTGGCGGCGGCCGCGCTCGGCGTGTACGGGATCGTGCTCGGCGGCTGGTCGTCGGGCTCGACGTACCCGCTGCTCGGCGCCGTCCGGTCCACGGCCCAGGTGATCTCCTACGAGCTGGGCATGGGCCTGTCGCTCGTGAGCGTGTTCATCCTCGCCGGATCGATGTCGACGTCGCAGATCGTCGACTCCCAGACCCAGATCTGGTGGTTCCTGCCGCTGCTGCCGGCATTCGTGCTCTACATCATCTCGATGGTGGGGGAGACGAACCGGCTGCCCTTCGACCTGCCCGAGGCCGAGGGCGAGCTCGTGTCGGGGTACATGACCGAGTACTCGTCGATGAAGTTCGCGTGGTTCTTCCTCGCGGAGTACATCAACATGCTCAACGTCTCGGCCGTGGCCACGACGCTGTTCCTCGGCGGCTGGCGCGCCCCGTGGCCGCTGTCCACGATCGGCGACGGGATGCTCAACACCGGCTGGTGGCCGGTGCTGTGGTTCCTCGCCAAGCTCTGGCTGCTGATGTTCTTCTTCGTCTGGGTGCGCGGCACGCTCGTCCGGTTCCGCTACGACCAGTTCATGCGGTTCGGCTGGAAGGTGCTCATCCCGGTCGGGCTCGTCTGGGTGGTGGCGGTGGCCGTCGTCCAGGGGGTGCGCCAGTTCGTCGACGTCGAGCTGACGACCCTGCTGTGGGTGCTCGCGGGCATCGCGGGAGCGGCGACGGTGGCGACGTTCCTCGTCCCGGAGAAGCCACCGGCGCAGGCGGAGCCCGCGCGCAAGCCGCGTCGCTTCGACCCGTTCGAGGCCGGCTACCCGGTGCCGCCGCTGCCCGGGCAGACGCTCCCGCCGTCGCCGCGCCAGCAGCGGCTCCGGGCGCAGGCCTCTGGCCAGGCCACTGCACAGGCCGGGGAGCCGGCCGCCATCGAGGCGCCGGGGACCACCGCCGAGGAGGAGGGGCCGCGTGGCTGACAAGGACATCTCCCGCCGCACGCCCGGCGAGGTCGACGCACCGGCGTCCGCGCCGGCCTACGAGTCGGTGCTGCCCGCCAAGTCCGCGCTGGGCCGCGCCCTCGCGCCGGTCGCCGGCTTCGGCGTGACGCTGTCGTCGTTCTTCAAGCCGACGGTCACCGAGCAGTACCCGTTCGAGAAGGCGCCGACCAAGCCGAGGTACCACGGGCGCCACCAGCTCAACAGATACCCGGACGGGCTGGAGAAGTGCATCGGCTGCGAGCTGTGCGCCTGGGCGTGCCCGGCGGACGCGATCTACGTCGAGGGCGCCGACAACACGCCCGACGCGCAGTTCTCCCCGGGGGAGCGGTACGGCCGCGTCTACCAGATCAACTACCTGCGCTGCATCTTCTGCGGCCTGTGCATCGAGGCCTGCCCCACGCGGGCCCTGACGATGACCAACGAGTTCGAGCTCGCCGGCCCGACCCGCCGCGGGCTGATCTACGAGAAGCAGGACCTGCTCGCGCCGCTCGGGGACGGCATGCTCGCGGCCCCACACCCGATGGTGCCCGGCACCGACGACACCGACTACTACCGTGGCGCCGTGACGGGCCCCGTGCCGGAGCAGATCGACTGGGTCGCCAGGTACCGGCCGGACGACCCCTCGCTCGCGCCGCTGGCGGACGGGCGGACGACCTCGACGGAAGGGACGGCGCGATGACGGCGATGCTCGGGGTGGCGCCCGCGATCGCCGGGTCGGTCGGTGCCTCGGTCGGCGGGTCGATCGGTGAGACGGGCGTGACCAGCGGCGGCGAGGAGGTCCTGTTCTGGGTGCTCGCGCCGATCATGGTGCTCGCCGCGCTCGGGCTGGTCTTCGCTCGCCGTACCGTCTACGCGGCGATGAGCGTGGTGCTCGTCATGGTGAGCCTGGCGATCCTCTACGTCGCGCAGGAGGCGCCCTTCCTCGGCGTCGTGCAGGTGATCGTGTACACCGGCGCCGTGATGATGCTGTTCCTGTTCGTGCTCATGCTCGTCGGCGTCGACACCGCCGAGACGTTCACGGACGCCCTCGGCGGCCACCGGTGGATCGCGGGGCTGCTCGGCGTCGGGCTGGCGGCGGTGCTGGTGTCGGTGTCGCTGACCGCCGCCGACATCGCCCCGCGCGGGCTGGCCGCGGCGAACGCCGACGGCAACCCGCTCGCCGTGTCGCGGATCATCTTCGGCGACTACGTCATCACCCTCCAGGTCGTCGGCGTGCTGCTCATCACGGCGGCCGTGGGCGCGATCGTGCTCACCCACCGCGAGCGCCTCGTCCGGCGGATCGGCCAGCGCGAGCGCGCCGAGGCCCGCGTGGCGGCCGGCGAGGTGCTCACCCCGCTGCCGGCGCCGGGGGTCTACGCGCGCAGCAACGCGATGGACGTCGCCGCGCTGGGCCCCGACGGCACCCCGCTCGAGCACTCGGTGCCGCGCGTCCTGCGCGTGCGCGGCCAGGAGCGCTCCGTGGGCGAGGTGCACGCCCACCTCGGACCGGCGCCGGACGGCGGGCCCGATGCTCAACCGCCGGAGCGGGCCATCACCGGTGAGGAGCAGGTGCGGTGAACCTCGGCAACTACCTGGTCCTCGCGACCATCCTGTTCTCGATCGGCGCGCTCACGGTGCTCGTCCGGCGCAACGCGATCGTCGTGTTCATGGGCATCGAGCTGATGCTCAACGCGGCGAACCTCGCGTTCGTCACGTTCGCGCGCATGCACGGCGACCTCACGGGGCAGGTCGTCGCGTTCTTCGTCATGGTCGTGGCGGCGGCGGAGGTGGTCGTCGGGCTGGCGATCATCGTGGCGATCTACCGCACCCGCCGCTCGGCCTCCGTCGACGACGTCAACCTCCTGAAGAGCTGAGGAACGGGTGATGACGACTGCACTCGGCGGGCTGCTCCCCACCGCCGTCGACCCCGCGGCGCACGCGGCCTCGGCGGGCGGCGCGATCGGGCTGGCCTGGCTCCTCGTGGCGCTCCCCCTGGCGGGGGCCGCCGTCCTCCTGCTCGCCGGCCGGCGCAGCGACGGCTGGGGGCACCTGCTCGGCGTCGCGACGCCGATCGCCTCCTTCCTCGTCGCCGCGGCGATCTGGGCGCAGATGATCGGGCTCGACGCCGAGCGTCGCGTCCAGGAGGTCGCGCTGGGCACGTGGCTGCCGGGCGGCGAGCTGACCGTCGACCTCGGGCTGCGCGTGGACCCGCTGGCGATGACGTTCGTGCTGCTCGTGACCTTCGTGGGCTCGCTGATCCACGTCTACTCGATCGCCTACATGGCGCACGACGCGAACCGACGGCGGTTCTTCGCCTACCTCAACCTCTTCGTCGCGGCGATGCTCCTGCTGGTCCTGGCGGACAGTTACGTGCTGCTGTTCGTCGGCTGGGAGGGCGTGGGCCTCGCGTCGTACCTGCTCATCGGCTTCTGGGAGCACGAGCGCCCGAACGCCGTGGCGGCGAAGAAGGCGTTCGTCACCAACCGTGTCGGCGACATCGGCCTGCTGGTCGCGATCATGGCGATGGTCGCGCTCCTCGGCACCACCGACATCGGGCTGGTCAACGGCGGCGCGGAGCGTGCGGGGGAGGGCTGGGCGACGGTCCTCGGCCTGCTCCTCCTGCTCGCCGCGTGCGGCAAGTCCGCGCAGTTCCCGCTGCAGGCGTGGCTCGGCGACGCGATGGCCGGCCCGACGCCGGTGTCCGCCCTCATCCACGCGGCGACCATGGTCACCGCCGGCGTCTACCTCATCGTCCGCTCGGGCGGGATCTACGACGCCGCGCCCACCGCGCTGCTGGTGGTCGCGATCGTCGGTGCGATCACGCTGATCTACGGCGCGATCGTCGGCTGCGCGAAGGACGACATCAAGAAGACCCTCGCCGCGTCGACGATGTCCCAGATCGGCTACATGATGCTGGCCGCCGGCCTGGGTCCGATCGGCTACGCGTTCGCGATCTTCCACCTGCTCACGCACGGCTTCTTCAAGGCGGGCCTGTTCCTCGGGGCGGGCTCGGTCATGCACGGCATGGGCGACCAGGTGGACATGCGCCGGTTCGGCGGGCTCGCGACGTACATGAAGATCACGTGGGTGACGATGGCGCTCGGCTGGCTGGCGATCATCGGCCTCCCGCCGTTCTCCGGCTTCTGGACCAAGGACAAGATCGTCGAGTCCGCGTACGCCGCGGCCGACGGCCAGGGCTGGCAGCCATGGGTGTTCGGCACGGTGGCGCTGGTCGGCGTCGGGATCACCGCGTTCTACATGTCGCGACTGTTCTTCATGACCTTCCACGGCACGCGCCGCTGGGACGACGGGCACGGCTCGCCCGCCGACGCCGCCGCGACGCTGGCCGGCGCTCCCGCCGCGGCGGCGACGCGTGACGTCCAGCACCCGCACGAGTCCCCGGCGCTGATGACCTGGCCGATGATCCTGCTCGCCGTCGGCTCCGCGGGGCTCGGCGGTGTGCTCACCATCGGCGGGGCGTTCACCACCTGGCTCGAGCCGGTGACCGGGCACGTCGAGCACCCCGAGCCGGTCCTCCCGCTCGGGGTGATCTGGACGCTCACCTTCGTGCTGCTCGTCGCCGGTGCGTTCCTCGCCTGGCGGCAGTACGCGGCGGCGCCGGTCGCCGTCGTGCCGCCGCGGGGGTCGCTGCTCACCCGGGCCGCGCGGCGGGACCTGTTCCAGGACGACGTCGCCGAGGCCGTCCTCATGCGGCCCGGCCAGTACCTCACCCGCTCGCTGGTGTTCGCGGACCGCCAGGTCGTCGACGACACCGTCGGCGGGGTGGCCCGCGGGACCGCCGGGAGCGGTGAGCTCCTGCGCCGCCTCCAGACCGGGTTCGTCCGCTCCTACGCGCTGCAGATGGTGCTGGGCGTCGTCGTCATCGTCGTCGTCGTCCTGGCAGTGAGGATCTGAGCCCATGAACGACCCGACCTTCCCCTGGCTCACCACCCTGGTGGTGGTGCCGCTGCTGGGCGCCCTCGCCGTCTGGGCGCTGCCCGGCGCGGCGCGGCGGTGGGCACGCCACGTCGCGGTGGGCGTCTCGCTCGTCGAGCTCGTCCTCGCCGGCGTCGCCCTCGGCGTCTTCCGGCTCGACGACGCCGCGACAGTGCAGCTGACCGAGCAGGTCTCCTGGATCCCGGCGTTCGGCGCGAGCTACGCCCTCGGCGTCACGGGCATCGGCCTGTCCCTCGTCCTCCTGTCGGTGCTCCTCGTGCCGGTGGTGCTGCTGGCGGCGTGGCGGGAGCACCCGGACGCCCCGGACGCCGACGGCGGCTCGCGGATCCGGACGTACGTCGCGCTCGTGCTGGTGCTCGAGGCGTTCATGGTCGCGGTGTTCGCGGCCCGCGACGTCTTCCTCTTCTACGTGCTCTTCGAGGCGATGCTCGTCCCGGTGTACTTCATGATCGGCCTGTTCGGCGGCGCCCAGCGTCGCTACGCCGCCGTGAAGTTCCTCATCTACTCCCTCGTCGGCGGCCTGGTCATGCTCGTCGGCGTGATCGCCCTGTACCTCCAGGGACCGCGCGGGCCGGAGGGCTTCCTCGTCGACACGCTCGTCGGCACCGAGATGTCCACGTGGACCGGGCGGCTGATCTTCCTCGCGTTCTTCTTCGCCTTCGCGATCAAGGCGCCGATGTGGCCCGTGCACACCTGGCTGCCCGACGCCGCGGAGCAGGCACCCGCGGGGACCAACGTGCTGCTCGTCGGCGTGCTCGACAAGGTCGGCACGTTCGGCATGCTCACGCTCTGCCTGCCGCTCTTCCCGGAGGCGGCCCGCTGGGCGGCGCCGGCGATCGTCGTGCTGGCGGTGGTCTCGATCATCTACGGCGCGTTCCTGGCCATCGGCCAGGAGGACCTCATGCGCCTGATCGCCTACACGTCGGTCAGCCACTTCGGCTTCATCGTGCTGGGGATCTTCGCGTTCACCTCGGTCGGCATCGAGGGGTCCAGCCTCTACATGCTCACGCACGGGCTCTCCACCGGGGCGCTCTTCCTCGTCGCCGGGTTCCTGGTGCGGCGCTGGGGTACCGCCCGGATCTCCGACCTGGGCGGGGTGCGCACCGTCGCCCCTGTGCTCGCCGGGACGTTCCTGGTCGCCGGCCTGTCGGCCCTGTCTCTGCCCGGGACCGCGCCGTTCGTCAGCGAGCTCCTGGTGTTCGTGGGGACGTTCGCGGCGCACCCGGCGGCCGCCGTGGTGGCCACCCTCGGCGTCGTGCTCGCGGCGCTGTACGTGCTGCTCGCCTACCAGCGGATCTTCACCGGGCGGGTGCGCGAGGGGCTCGCCGTGCACCCCGACCTCTCCGCGCGGGAGCGCTGGGCGATCGGGCCGCTGCTCGCCGCGATCGTGCTGCTCGGCCTCTGGCCGGCGCCCGCGCTGGACCTGGTCCGCGAGCCCGCCGCAGCCGCGCAGCAGAGCGTGGGGGTCGAGGACGCCTCGGCGGAGCACGACGTCGTGATCGGCGCCGGGGCCGACGCGCCGGCTGACGGGTCCGCTGACGAGGACGGGAGCGACAAGTGACGTTCGAGGCCCCGGAGATCCAGTGGGCGTACCTGGCGCCGGTCATCGCCGTCCTCGGCGCCGGCGTGCTCGGCGTGCTGGTGGAGGCGTTCGTCCCGCAGCGGGCCCGCCGCGTCACGCAGCTGACCCTCGCCCTCCTGGCGACCGCCGGCGCGCTCGTCGCCGTGGCCGCCCTGTGGCGTGACGTCGCCGCGTCCGGCGGCCAGGCGGTGCTCGGCGGCACGCTCGTCATGGACGGCCCGGCGCTCGTCCTCCAGGGCCTCGTGGCGCTGCTCGGGCTCGTCTCGCTCCTCGTCCTCGCCGACCGGACCGAGACCGGTGAGGACGCCTTCGCCCCGGCTGCGGGCGCCGTCCCGGGGTCCGACTACGAGATCGAGGCGCAGCGGCGCGGGCTGGTCCAGACGGAGGTCTTCCCGCTCGCCCTGTTCGCGCTCGGCGGCATGATGCTCTTCCCCGCCGCCGGGGACCTGCTCACGCTCTTCGTCGCGCTCGAGGTGCTCTCGCTGCCGCTGTACCTCCTGGCCGGGATGGCCCGCCGGCGCCGCCTGCTCAGCCAGGAGGCGTCGATGAAGTACTTCCTGCTCGGGGCGTACGCGTCGGGCTTCTTCCTCTTCGGCGCGGCGCTCGTCTACGGCTTCGCCGGCTCGACCCGCTTCACTGACATCGCCGCGGCGGTCGGGCTGCCCGGCGGTCTCGACCCGCTGCTCCTCGCGGGCGTGGTGCTCCTGCTCGTCGGCCTGCTGTTCAAGGTCGGCGCCGTGCCCTTCCACGCGTGGACGCCGGACGCCTACCAGGGCGCCCCCACGCCCGTCACGGGCTTCATGGCCGCGTGCACCAAGGTCGCCGCGTTCGGCGCGATGCTCCGCCTCGTCTACGTCGTCCTGCCCCCGCTGGAGTGGGACGTCATGCCGGCGCTGTGGGCCGTCGCCGTCCTGACCATGCTGCTCGGCACCGTCGTGGCGATCGTCCAGACGGACGTCAAGCGGATGCTCGCGTACTCGTCCGTCGCGCACGCCGGCTTCGTGCTCGTCGGTGTGGTGGCGATGACGGCGAGCGGCGTCAGCTCGGTGCTGTTCTACCTGCTCGCCTACGGCCTGGCGACGATCGGTGCGTTCGCCGTCGTGACCCTGGTGCGCGAGGTGAACGGGGCGGGCGGCGCCATCGTCGCCGAGGCGACCCACCTGTCGCAGTGGGCCGGCCTGGGCCGGCGCCACCCGCTGCTGGCCGGCGCGTTCACGCTGTTCCTGCTGTCCTTCGCCGGGATCCCGCTCACCGCCGGCTTCACCGGGAAGTTCGCCGTGTTCTCGGCGGCGGTCGAGGGTGACCTCGCGTGGCTAGCGGTGGTCGGCGTGGTCGCGTCGGCGGCGGCCGTGTTCTTCTACGTCCGGCTCGTCGTGCTGATGTTCTTCACCGACCCGGCGGGCACGCCCGGCGAGGGCACGACGGTGATCGGCGGCGAGGGCTTCACGGTCGTCGCGATCGGCGTGGCGGCGATCGGCACGATCCTTCTCGGCGTCCTGCCGTCGCCGGTCCTGACCCTTCTCGGCGACGCGGCCCAGTTCCTGCCGTGACCTCACCCCTGCTGCCGCACACGGACCCGGCGCTCGCCGACGCCCTCGGCCGGGGGATGGCCGGAGTCGAGGAGCGCCTGCGCGCGGCCGTGGCGCACTCCGACGCGCTGGCCGGTGCCACCTCGCGACACCTCGTCGACGCCGGTGGCAAGCGGCTGCGGCCGCTCCTCACGCTGCTCACCGCCCAGCTCGGCGATCCCGACCGGCCCGAGGTGCTCGACGCGGCGGTCGTCGTCGAGCTCACGCACCTGGCGACGCTCTACCACGACGACGTCATGGACGCGGCGCCGGTGCGGCGGGGGGCGCCGTCGGCGCACGAGGTCTGGGGCAACCAGGTGGCGGTCATCACCGGCGACCTGGTCTTCGCGCGTGCGTCGGCGATCGCGGCCGGCCTCGGCCCGGTGGCGATCCGGATCCTCGCCGAGACCTTCGAGCGCCTGTGCCTCGGCCAGCTGCACGAGACGGTGGGCCCGCCCCCGGACGCGGACCCCGTCGAGCACTACCTCCAGGTGCTGTCCGACAAGACGGCCTCGCTCCTGGCGACCTCGGCGCGGTTCGGTGCGATGTTCGGCGAGGCGGCGCCCGGGATCGAGGAGGCGCTGGTCGCGTACGGCGAGGCCGCCGGGGTCGCGTTCCAGCTCGCTGACGACGTCATCGACCTCACCTCGGACGCCGCGACGACCGGCAAGACCCCCGGCACGGACCTGCGGGACGGGGTGCCGACCATGCCGGTGCTGCTGCTGCGGCGGAGGGTGGCCGCGGGGGAGGGCGGCCCCGGGGACGCCGACCTCGTGGCACGGCTCGACGCGGACCTGTCCGACGACGCCGCGCTCGCCGAGGCCGTCGCAGCCCTGCGGGCGCACGACGTCGTCGCGGCGACGCAGGACCAGGCCCGCGCGTGGGGGCGGCGTGCGCTCGAGGCGCTCGTCCCGGTCCCGGACGGCCCCGTGAAGGAGGCCCTGACGACGTTCACGACGGCGCTGGTGGACCGCACGTCCTGACTCCGCGCGCCCGATACGGGGCCGGGTGGGTGAATCGCCCGGACGTCCCGGCGGCCCGGGGCCGCGGATCGCTACCCTGGCGTGCGAGTGCGCCCGGTCGCACTGTGCGGTCAGAGAGGGGCAACGCGCGTGCGCACGTCATGGGGGTCGGCCACCGATCGCGGTCTGGTGCGCCGGATCAACGAGGACGCGCTCCTCGCGTACCCGCCGGTGTTCCTCGTCGCGGACGGGATGGGCGGCCACGCGGCGGGCGACCTGGCCAGCCGGCTCGCGGTCGAGGAGTTCGCGCAGCTCGCCGGGCGGCCCAGCGCCGGGCCCGACGAGGTGCACGCATGCTTCCGCCGGACGTCGCGGCGGCTGCGGGCCGCGGTCGAGGCGGGCAAGACCGCCGGCACCACCGTGGCGGGGGTCGCGGTCGCGGCGTACGACGGGGCCGAGTACTGGCTGGTCTTCAACATCGGCGACTCACGCGTGTACCGGCTGGCCGACGGGCGCCTCGAGCAGATCAGCGTGGACCACTCGGTCGTCCAGGAGCTGCTGGACCGCGGTGAGATCGACCCCGCGGCGGCGCAGTCCCACCCCGAGCGGCACGTCGTCACGCGGGCCATCGCCACGAGCGGCGACCCGGTGCCCGACTACTGGCTGATCCCGGCCGGCCCGGCGGACCGCCTGCTCGTGTGCACCGACGGCCTGACCGTCGAGGTGCCCGACGGGCGGCTCCGCGAGGTCCTCGCCACCGTCGCCGACGCGCAGGAGGCGGCCGAGCAGCTCGTCGCGGAGGCCTTGGCCGCGGGCGGCGCGGACAACGTCAGCGCCGTCGTCGTGGACGTGGCCGCCGTCCAGGCGGCGGACGTCGAGGCGACGGGTCCCGCGAGCCCGCGCGACGTCGACGCCTGGGTCGAGGCCGTCGACGGGGCAACCGTCCCGCGCCTCGTCCGTCAGCCCCGAACGGAGGACCCCCGATGATCGTGCCGACCTATGGGACCGGCGACTGGTACGCGGTCGTGACCGACGGGACCGTCGCGCTCCTCGAGCCGGGCACGGCCCCGGCGGTGGTGGCGGCGGTCTGGGACTCGCTGCGGGACGGCGGCGACACCGCTGCCCAGCTCCAGCCGCTCCTGTGTGCCGGTCTGGCCGCGATGCCGCCGTTCGCGCTGGTCACCGTCGTCGGCGGCACAGTGCGGGCGATCGTCCGCGGCGCCCCGGTCGTGGTCGTCGGCGCGGACGACGGCGAGCGCGAGGTCACCGGCGGACGGGTGACGACGTGGGTCGAGGAGGTCGTGGCCGATGCGACCTCGGTGACCGTCCGCGCCCCCGGAGCCGGCGAGCCGGTGGTGCAGGACGCGCTGCCCGTGCTCTCGGGCGTGGTCCGGGCCGGGGCGGTCCGGGTCGTCCTGCGGGAGCCCGTCGTGATCGTCGAGACGGTGGCGGGCGACGAGCCGGCGGAGGAGCCCGAGGACGCCGACGTCCCGGTGGCCCCGGTCATCGAGCTGCGGGACCCCGTCGGGACGCTGTCGACGATGGAGCCCGTCGCGCTGCCCGAGGCCGCCGAGGAGCCGGCCGAGGAGCCCGGCGAGGAGCAGGAGCCCGCCGAGGAGCCCGAGGACGCCGGGGAACCCGAGGCCGCCGAGGAACCCACGGACGTCGAGCCGGCCGCCGAGGAGCCCACGGACGTCGAGCCTGCCGCCGAGGAACCCACGGACGTCGAGCCGGCCGCCGAGGAGCCC
>JAEWQZ010000156.1 GCA_023460255.1 Actinomycetes bacterium | reverse complement strand
GGCCCAGCCGGGCCGGTTCCGGCCCCGCCGCGGCGAGCGCGAGCCGCACGCCGGCGACGGCCATGACGACGCCGGCGATCGTCGCGTACCGACGAGCGCCCGGGCCGCGCCGTGTCGCCATGGGACCTCCACCCGGGATATCGGCGCCGCGCGTCGCGGTCTGAGGTCCGCAGCGGGCGAACCCGCAGGCGACCGGGCTCCGCGAGGCGGGCGGTACCCTCCGGACGGAGCCGAGGAGGTGGCGATGGTCCTGCGCGGGACGCACGTGTTCACCATCGAGGCGCGACTGGGACCGACCGTCGACGTCGGGCCCACGCCCGGCGGGTTCCGCCGGGTGATCCCGATCGTGGGCGGGGTCGTGCGCGACGGGCTCGACGGCGTCGTGCTGCCGGGCGGAGCGGACTGGAACACCGTGCGGACGGACGGCGTGACCGAGCTCTGGGCGCGCTACGAGCTGCGCCTGGCGGACGGCACGGCGGACGGCACAGTGGTGTCGGTGCTCAACACGGCGTTGCACCCGCCGGGCGCCGAGCCGCCGATCCTCACCCATCCGCGGTTCGAGGTTCCCGACGGCGGGCCCGTGTGGCTGCGCAGCGGTGCCTTCGTCGGGGTCCTCGAGCCGCCCGGAGGTCAGGCCGGCACGGAGCCCGGCACCGAGCCGCGCGTGGTCATCGAGGTCCACCGGCTCACCGCGGGCGGGTGAACCCGGCGTCGACGGCGGGACCCGCCGCGTTCCTGCGCACGCGGACCCCTTCTCGCGCCGTCGCCGTCCGGTAGATTGACCGCGCTGCGACGGGCGGACGGCGGCCGGGGTCGCAGGGGTCCGCGAGCAGAGGGGAAGCCACAGTGGCGACGATGGTCGACGTCGCGCGGCTCGCCGGCGTCTCGGTCAAGACGGTGTCGAACGTCCTCAACGGCTACCCGTACATCCGCGCGGCCACGCGCGAGCGCGTGCTCGAGGCGATCAGCGAGCTGGGCTACGAGGTGAACGTCACCGCGCGCAGCCTGCGGTCGGGGCGGACCGGGATGATCGGGCTCGCCGTCCCCGAGCTCGGGCAGCCGTACTTCGGCGAGCTGGCCGACGAGATCCTCGCCGCCGCGCGGCGGCACCGGGTCGAGGTGCTCATCGAGCCCACCGGCTTCACGCGCGAGGGCGAGCTGGCCGCCCTGCGGGCGCCCCGCCGGGGGCTGGTCGACGGGCTCCTGTTCAGCCCGGCGGCGCTGGACCAGGGCGACGCCGCGCTCGTCCAGGAGGTCACCTACCCGCTCGTCCTGCTCGGCGAGCAGATCTTCTCCGAGCACGTCGACCACGTGACGATGCGCAACGTCGAGGGGGCGCGCGCCGCCACCGAGCTGCTCCTCGGGCACGGCCGGCGGCGGATCGCCGTCATCGGCATGCTGCACGCGGCGACCGCCGGTGCTGCCGCCCTGCGGTTCGAGGGCTACCGCGCGGCCCTGGCGTCGAAAGGGCTCGAGGTGGACGAGCGCCTCCTCGGCTGGGCCGACGACGGCTGGCACCGGGCGAACGGCGCGCGCGCGATGGCCGCCGTGCTGGACTCGGGTACGACGGTGGACGGCGTGGTCGCCTTCAACGACGCGCTCGCCATCGGCGCGATGTTCGAGATCCAGGTCCGGGGCCTGTCGATCCCCGGCGACGTGGCGGTCGTCGGGTTCGACGACATCGAGGACGCGCGGTACTCGATGCCGTCCCTGACCACCGTGGACCCCGGTCGCCGCGAGATCGCCGACGTGGCCGTGGAGCTCCTGTGCCGCCGGGTGGCCGAGCGCAGCGGGCGGCCGTCGGGCACCCGCCGCGCGGACGAGGACGGGCCCGTCCTGCACCACGCGGGGATGCGAGTCGTCGAGCGGGAGAGCACGCCGCACCGCGGCGCCTGACGTCCTCGCGCGGCGTCGGGGACCCCGCACGGTGCCCGGCGACGGGTGCGGAGCCTGTTGCGGCGGACCCCTTGACGCCTCACCCGGGGGACGCCACGATGGCCGCAACCCGTCTTCTACGACGTTGTAGATCGACTTCGTCCTGCAACGTTGCAGGAGTCGACGGGTCCGGATCCGGCTCGACGGGACCATCCCCCGCCCGGCGAGACGTGGCCGATGGCGGTGGTGACCACCGCCGACCGGCCGGAGTCGCAGGAGGGGGATCGATGGTGATGACTCGTCGTGGGCCGCGCGGCCCGAGGACGGCACTGGGACGGGGGGCGGCGATGCTGACGGGCGCCGCGCTGGGGCTCGGCGCGGCCCTGGGGACGGTGGCGGCCCAGCCCGCCGCGGCGGCGGACGACCCGCCCGCAGCAGATCCGTGGGTCACCACGGTGGAAGGCGGCTACTACCGGTTCACCGTGTCGCAGGCCGAGGTGGAGGCCATCGTCGGCGCCACTCCCTCGGTGGTCGAGCTCCAGGGCAACATCGGGCCGGCCGGCACGTGGTCCGACCTGGCCATGGACCCGAGCGGGACCGACTACCAGACGATGTGGGGCCCGGTGCCGCCGGGCCTGTACTACTACACGTACACGGCGACGATGCCCGACCGGACGAAGGTCTCCTTCCGCAACCCGGCGACCCCTGTCGTCGTGTCGTCGCAGCCGGAGTGGAACACCTTCTTCGTGCCCGGCCCCGAGGTGGCGTGGATGGCCGACGCCGCCGAGGCCGGCGCCGTCGAGACCCTGACGTACCACAGCCGGGTCACGCGGTCCGAGCGCTCGGCGCTCGTGTGGACCCCGCCGGGCTACGGTGCGAAGCCGACACCTCCCGGGCGCGGGCATGGTCACGGGCATGGTCACGGGCACGCGAAGCGGCCGCTCCCGGTGCTCTACCTCCTCGCCGACGAGGGGCAGAGCATCGACGAGTGGACCCAGCTGGGACGCATCCCGCAGGTTCTCGACAACCTCGTCGCCGCGGGTGACCTCGAGCCGATGATCGTCGTGATCGCGGACGTGAACGTCGCCGACCCCCGGGCCGAGCTCACGCGTTCCCTCGCGCCGGCCGTGGCCCGCGAGTACCGCGTGGCGCCCGGCGGCAAGGACCAGGCGGTCGCGGGCATCGGCACCGGGGCGCAGACCGCGCTCGAGCTCATGGTGCGGGAGCCCGGCAGGTTCGCCTCCGTGGGCTCGTTCTCGGGCGGCCTGGACGACCTGACCGTCCGACGGCCGCAGGCCAACAGGATCAACGCCAAGACCGACCTGCTCCGCCTGTACGTCGGCAACGTGCTCGACCCCGCGTACAACACCACCGAGGCGACGCTGCGGATGCTCGAGCGGGCCAGGGTGCACCACCAGTTCGACGGGGTGGACCCCGACCAGGGCGGCACGTGGGACACCTGGCGCGAGGCCGTGCAGGACTTCGCCTCGCGGCTCTTCCACCGCGTGCGGGACCGCGGGCCGAGCGACGGGCACCTGCCGCTCACCGAGCCGTACGTGGCGCCCGCCCCGGGCTCGATCACGCTGCCGCACGTCGACGAGAACGGCATCGTCACCTTCGAGACCGGCACGCAGTGGGCGGACGCGAAGGACGTCACCGTCTGGGCGAACTGGGCGCCGAACGGGGCCTGGTTCCGCATCCAGATGGACAAGGTCGGTGACCGGTGGCGGCTCGCCCTCGGCCCGCTCGACGGCTTCTACTACTACCGCTACGTCGTCGACGGCGTGGACGCCAAGGACCCGGCGGACACCGTCAACACCCTCACCGGGGTCACCCCGCTCTTCGTGCCGGGCGAGACGGACCTGCTGCTCGCGGACGCGCCGGAGGCCGACCGCGGGAGCCTGGACGTGCTGACCTACGCAAGCGCCGTGACGGGGACCGACCGCAACGCGTACGTGTGGACGCCGCCGGACTACGCCCCGGCGCGCGCCGAGGCGTACCCGCTGTTCGTGCTGAACCACGGCGGCGGCCAGAACTGGGGCGACTGGGTCGAGGTCGGCCGCGCGCCGCAGATCCTCGACAACCTGTACCGCCAGGGGCAGATCGTGCCGATGGTCGTCGTCATCCCGGACGGCAACGTCTCGAACTACCAGGCGGAGCTGCGGGAGAACGTCATCCCGGCGGTCGTGGCCGGCTACCACGTCAGCGAGGACCCGCAGGACCGCGCCATCGCGGGCCTGTCCATGGGCGCCATGAACTCGCTGGCCACGTGGCTGATGTACCCGGGCGAGTTCGCCTACGTCGGGGCGTTCTCCGGCGGCCTGTTCTGGTGGCCGACGGTCGACGCCGAGGCGGTCAACGCCGGGACGACGCTGGCCCGGATCTACGTGGGCGACGTGAGCGACTTCGCCGCCGGGTGGGTGTACGGCACGATGACCGGTCTCGACGAGCGCGGCGTGGAGTACGAGTTCGCAGGCGAGTCGGTCGGCCCGCACGGGTTCGACGTCTGGTCGGCGAACCTCATCGACCTCCTGCCGCGCCTGTTCCAGGAGGCGCCGGGCGCCACGCCCTGACCCACCGGGTCGTCGCCGGTGACGGCGACGACGACTCTCGACGGCTGCGGCCGGTCCGCCCCGGGCGGGCCGGCCGCAGCCACGCCGGTGGGTCCCTGAGCGGTGCGACCCAAAGAGATGTCATGTCGACGCGCGATCGTTACCCATCGTGTTTGACAAGCCTCCGGCGGCGCTGCCAGGGTCATCTGCATCGTCGTACTACAACGATGCAGAAGCGTGCAGCCCCCGTCCTGGTGATGCCTGGTTCCGCACGGCATGCCGTGTGTCGCCGACGCTCGGGCCCGCTGGGGCGGGGGCTGCACGTGACGCCTGTCCGTAGCCGTCGACAGCGACGCCCCGGCGCGACCGCGCGTCGCGCCACTCAATGAGGAGAAGGAAGGACAGCTCAGA
>JAEWQZ010000155.1 GCA_023460255.1 Actinomycetes bacterium | reverse complement strand
CGGTGATCGTGACCGGCGTGGTCGCGGCGCTGCTCGCCCTGCCGCTCGGGACCGTGCTGGTGCGGTCCCTGCACGAGCCGGACGGCGGCTGGGGCCCGGCGAACTACGTCAACCTCGGGACGACGGGCGGGCGCAACGCGCTCGCGGTGACCGTCTGGGAGGCCGCGGCGACGTCCGTCCGGACCGCCGTGGACGCCACGGCGCTCGCCGTCCTCGTCGGCGGGCTCGTCGCGCTCGTGGTGTCCCGGCGGCCGCGCGGCCGGGTCGCCCGCCGCGCCGTCGGGGCCTTCGACGTGCTCTTCATGCTCCCGCTGGGCGTCTCCGCCGTGACCGTCGGGTTCGGGTTCCTCGTGGCGCTGGACCGTCCCTTCGGGCTGGACCTCGACCTGCGCGGCTCCCCCGCCCTCGTGCCGATCGCGCAGGCGGTCGTCGCGACGCCGCTGGTGGTGCGTACCGTGCTGCCCGTGCTCCGAGCGATCGACTCCCGTCTGCACGACGCCGCGGCCACCCTCGGCGCGGGTCCGGGGCGCGTGCTGGCGCACGTCGACTGGCCGGTCACGGCGCGCTCGCTCGGCCTGGCCGTCGGCCTGGCCTTCGCCGTCAGCCTGGGTGAGTTCGGTGCGACGTCGTTCCTCACCCGACCCGACCGGCCGACGCTGCCGGTGGTGATCTTCCGGCTCATCGGCCGGCCCGGTGCGGAGAACGTCGGCATGGCGTTCGCGGCGTGCGTGCTGCTCGGCGCCCTGACGGCGGTAGTGATGGCGCTCGCCGAACGGCTGCGCGCCGGCACGGCGCAGGGGGAGGTCTGATGTCGGGCACGGGTACGGCGCGCGGGCTCGCCGTCGACGATGTCGTCGTGCACTACCGGGACGACGACGGCACCGTAGCGACGGCCGTCGACGGGCTGAGCCTGGACGTCGCGCCGGGCGAGGTCCTCGCGCTGCTCGGTCCGTCGGGGTCGGGCAAGTCGACCCTCCTGCGTGCCGTGGCCGGGCTCGAGCCGCTCTCCCGGGGGCGCGTGCTGTGGGACGGCGTGGACCTGGCGGGCACGCCGACGCACCGTCGCGGCTTCGGCCTGGTCTTCCAGGACGGCCAGCTCTTCCCGCACCGGGACGTCGCGGGGAACGTCGCGTTCGGCCTGCGGATGCCGGGACCGGGCCGGCTCGGGACGGCCGCGCGTCAGGACCGCGTCACGGAGCTGCTCGAGCTCGTCGGGCTGGCGGGGTTCGAGCGCCGGGACGTGGCGAGCCTGTCCGGCGGGGAGCGCCAACGGGTCGCCCTCGCGCGCTCGCTCGCCCCGCGCCCTCGCCTCCTGCTGCTGGACGAGCCCCTCTCCGCCCTGGACCGGGCGCTGCGGGAGCGGCTCGCCGGGGACGTGCGGTCGGCGCTCGTGGCGACGGGGACGACCGCGCTCTTCGTCACCCATGACCACGACGAGGCGTTCGCCGTCGCCGACCGGATCGCGGTGATGGACCTCGGCCGCCTCCTCCAGGCGGCCACCCCGGCGGAGCTGTGGCACCGCCCGTCGTCGCGGCGTGTCGCGGAGTTCCTCGGCTACGAGGCGTTCGTCCCGGTGGCGGACGCGCCGCGCGCGCTGGTCGAGGCGCTCTCGGCGGGCCCGACGGGGCGGGCTCCCGACGACGCCGCCGTCGTCGCCCTGGGTCCCGGCTCGCTCGTGCGGGCTCTCGACGGCGGCCTGGTGGGCCGGGTGGTCGGCGCCGGGTTCCGGCGCGGACTCGTCGAGGCGGTCGTCGACGTGGCGGGCGTCGGGGAGGTCACGGTGGTCGAGCCGAGCGGTGGCTACGCGGCGGCGTCGGAGGCGCTGCCAGTGGCGGGCGACGAGGTCCGGCTGCGGGCCGACCCCGCCGCGATCGCCGTCGTGCCGGCCTGAGCCCGGTCGGCGTCAGGCCGCGGCGCGGGCCTCGCGCCGGCTCTGGAAGGCCTCGAGCGCGGCGGCGCAGAGGTGGACGGGCACGGTGGGGACGGACACAGCGTCGGCCGGGGCCCGGTGGGCGGACGTAGCGGCGACGACGAGAGGGGTCAGGGCGCACATGGGGCCCGACCCTAGCTGGGGCGCGATGAGGAGCACGGGCGACCAACGTCCCTGGTCAGAGCCGGTCTCCGCCGGGTATTTCGGCGGATCGGGCGCTGGCTCCGGATCGGCGGTGACGCTCAGCGGGGCAGCGGCTCCCGCTCGGCCCGCGGGACGACGTCGCCCCGGCGCAGGCGCAGGAGGTGGTACTCGGCGCACGAGCCCAGGAGCTCGTCGTCCGACTCGCGCCGGGGGTGGATCCCCGCGTACCGCGACGCCGCGAACCCGCTGTTGACGAGCACCCGCCGCAGCTGCCCGACGTGCGCGCGATCGACGGGCATCGTCTCCGCGACCGGGGACCGCGGCCGGCGCAGCGGCAGCCGCACGACGACGTCGGGGTTCGCCTGGATGTTGCGCAGCCACTGCGCCTGCGCGTGCGTGGCGCACCAGACGTCGCCGTCGATGACGGCGTAGTTCGCCGGCGTGTGCAGACGCCGGCCGGTCTTCCGCCCCGTGTGGGTGAGCAGGAAGATCTTGCCGCTCAGGGGCGGGACGATGCTCATCACCCAGCCCAGGTGCCAGCGCCACAGGCGCAGCACGTGCGGGTTCAGCCGGCGGAACGTCTCGGCCAGGTCGGCGAAGTCCTGGGGCATCGGGCTCTCCACGGGTCGGCGGTCACCGTGATCATCCTGCGAGCGGCGGCGCCCCGTCCGGCGTTCGGCCGTGCACGCGCGGCATCCATCGCGCCAGGATCACCAGGGCGACCCCCGTCGACAACGGGACCAGCATCGCCCGCGCGATCCCCACCGCGTCGGCGACGGCGCCGATGAGCGCGGGGCCCGTGAGGAACGCCGTGTAGCCGAAGCCGACGACCACGCCCATCACGCGCCCGCCGCCCAGGTTGCCCGCCGTCCCGTAGATCTGCGGCGCGATCATGCCGACGCCGAGCCCGACGAGCGCCCACGCGGCGAGGACGACCGGCAGTGCCGTCGCGACGACCGTCACCGCGTACCCGACGACGGCGGTCGCCGCCCCCGCCGAGACCACCCGGCGGTGGCCGAACCGCTCCACGGCGTGGTCCCCGACGAGGCGGATCGCGACCATGAAGACGCTGACGAACACCAGCCCGAGCGAGCCGGTCGACGGGCGGACGTCCGCGACGTCGGTGACGTGCACCGAGGACCAGTCGAAGCCGGTGCCCTCGGTGAGCCCGAAGCAGACGGCCATCGCCCCGAGCAGCCACGTCGCACGCGGCAGCGGCGCCCGCGCGGTGCCGTCGAGGTGGTGCGCGGCCGGTGCGCTCTGCGGCACGCTCGGCCACATCGCGGCGCCTCCCGCCACGCCCAGGACGGCGACCGCGCCGAGCAGGACCGTGGGGTGGTCGGCCTCGGCCACCGGGAGCAGCCCGACGAGTGCCCCGATGCCCGCGCCCGTGGCCGAGCCGACCGAGAAGAAGGCGTGGAAGCGGCTCATCACGGGACGGCCGCGGCGGTTCTCGACGTGCACGGCCAGAGTGTTCATGGAGACGTCCATGCACCCGTTCCCGAGGCCGAACAGGACGGCGCCGGCGACCGCCACCGGCACGGACGGCGCGAGGCCGAGCACCGTCAGGCCCACGGCCATCGGCGGCACGCCCACGACGGTGGGCACGCGGGCTCCCGCGCGGTCGGCCCAGCGACCGCCCAGCTGCATGGTCGTGACGGCGGCGAGCCCGGCCGAGACGAGGAGCAGCGCCAGCCCCCGGGCGTCCGTGTCGAAGCGCTCACGCAGTCCGGGCATCGACGCGCCGAAGGCGCCCACGAGCATCCCGTTGAGCGCGAAGGCCGCCAGCACGCCGACGACGGCGCGGCGGACGCTCCCCGGCCTCCCCACGGCAGCCGCGGCGCGTCCGGCCATGGTCATGCGGGTCTCCTCGACGGTGTGCCGGCCGGCGGAGCGGCCGGGACGAACTCTGCCACGGGCCGCCGACGCGGTCGGCGTCGAGCGGTCAGCGTCCGGCGTTGCGGGGGTGCTCCCGGGCGAGCCGCTCGTTGCCGCGCTTGTAGTTGCCGGTCACCCGGGCCATGAGCTCCTGGTCGTCGCACCGCTCGACCTCGTCGAGGAACCGGCGGGCCGCCGCGCCCCGCAGGGTCGGGGCGGCCCGCCCGTGGTGCGTGATGAGCACCTCGTCGCCCCGGGTCGTGTGCGCGAAGCCGTCGGCTCCCATCGGGTCAGCGGACGGGTGCGGCCGGGACCGGTGCGGCGACCGCGGCGGCGTCGTCGGCGTCGGCGACCGCGGCGGCGTCGTCCGCCACCGGGACCGGCCCGGTCCGCTTCTGCCACATGCCCGCCACGCCCGCCAGCCGGAAGCCGAGCGCGACGTTGATGTCGAGCATGTAGGAGTTCTCCTCCGCGTTCCACGTGTGCACGCGGGCGGCCCCGGGCCGTACCTCGCGCAGGCGCCGGAGGTTCTCCGCCTTGACGAGCATGCCGAGGCGGCGCCCCCGGTGCTCGCGCAGCACGAGGGTGTCCTCCTGGAAGACGATCTCCGGGAAGTCGACCGGGTACTGGAGCACCGTGAACGCGGCGAGCGTCCGCGTGGGGACGTGCTCGGCAGCCGTCATCAGGTACCCGTGCTGCGACGCGGCCAGCTGACGCTCCCACGTGCGGACGCGCTCGGCGTCCCACGGCGCCTCCTCGATGTCGAGGTCGGCGGAGGGGGCGTCGGTGCTCATCCGGGTCTCGAGCACGGCGACCTGGTCGACCCACTCGTCGGGGGTGCGGTCGGTCCACGTGACGAGGCGGTACTCCTCGCCCGCGCGCTCCGCGGCCGCGGCCTGGTGCTCGTCGAGCAGCCCCTCGGCGACCGGCAGGCGCAGGAGGCTGTAGCGCTCGGCCTGCTCGAGGCGGTAGCCCCGCGAGGTGAGCAGCCGGGCGAGGTACGCCGTGCCGTCCACGCGGCCGGAGCCGGTCGGCGGGTCGAGCACGCCGGGTGCGTCGGCGTCGGGCTCGCCCGCCTGCTCGGTCCAGGTCATGAGCGACGTGCGGCCGTGCTCGGCGGCGAGCGCCTCGGCCGTCGTGAGCAGCAGGTCCTCGATGCCCTCGTCGACGTGGTCGGGGTGCGCGTACACGCCGGCCTCGGCCAGGTGCGTGTTGTCCTGGAGCGGCAGCGTGACCCGGCAGTACCCGACGACGTCGTCGGCGGTGGGGTCCGTGGTGCCCTCGGGGACGGCGACCAGGAGCTTGCGGATCGAGTACGGGTGCGGCTGGAGGTTCCCGATGAGGTACCAGGCGGGCTCCATGAGGTCGGGGTAGCCCCAGCGGCGCGTCTCGTGCGCGTGGCTGACGCGGGCGGCACCGTGCAGCGCCCACGCCTCGGGGGCGTCGAGCGTCGCGGGCACGGGTGCGTCGAGGACTGTCCAGGAGTGCATGGGTCCACTGTGCGGCCCGCCGGCGCACTCGGGCGAGCCGTTTTCCTGTCCGACGGCGTGCCCGACGGCGCGACGGCGAGCCGTCAGACCCCGTCGGGGCGGCGACGCTGCGGGTAGGGCGGCTCGCCCCGGGCAAGCCTGTCGACCAGGTCGGCGATGCGCCTGGCCCGCGTCTCGGGACGTCTCGCCTGCGTGACGCGGTAGTAGAGCGCGAACCTGTTGGTGCCGGTGAGCACGTCGAACCACGCCTGGGCCGCCGGGTTCGCCGCGATCGCGGCGGCGAGGTCGTCGGGGATCTCGGCCGTGGCCTGGCTGCCGTAGGCGGCCTCCCACCGGCCGTCGGCCTGGGCGCGGGCCACCTCGGCGCGGCCGGCGTCGGTCATCCGACCTTCCCGCTCGAGCCGCTCGATGTGCCCGACGTTGCGCGCGGACCACGGGCTGCGCGGTCGCCGGGGCGTCCACCGCTGGAGGGAGGCGTCGTCGTCGCGGCGGCGCCCCTGCCCGTCGATCCACCCGAAGCACAAGGCCTCGTCCAGGGCCTCCGCGTAGCTGGGCGCCGCGACCCGGCCGGACTTCTTGCGCTGGACCAGCCAGACCCCCCGGGCCGTGGCGTGGTGCTCCGCCAGCCACGCGCGCCACGCCGCCGCGTCGGGCAGGTGGAGGACGGGCAGGTCCGTCGGGTCCGGGTGCGCGGGTGCGTCGTCGGCCATCCCCCATGGTCGCGCGCGCCGCCGACACGCCGACCGGGCGCAGGGACGAACGAACGGCCGCCCGGGTCCCCTGCAGCCGGGCGGCCGTTGCGTAGAGGCTCACCAGCGTTGCCGGTGGTCCCCGTGGTGCCCGCCCGGCCCCGGTGGTCGCACACGACCGGGGCCGGGCGGAGTCCGTCAGCCTGCTGTGCAGGTCGCGGTGGGAAGGTTGCCGTTGCCGTTCTTCCACAGGGTGACGCCGAACGTGTTGCCGGCGCCGTTGGGTGTGGCGGTCAGCGTCCCGGAGGAGCCGGAGACGGTGGCGTTCCAGCTGTTCTGCAGGGACTGGCCGCTGCCGAGGGTGAGGCGCACGGTCCAGGTG
>JAEWQZ010000154.1 GCA_023460255.1 Actinomycetes bacterium | reverse complement strand
TCCCGGAGGACCAGCCGGCGACGGAGGCGCTGCTCGCCGTCGCGCGGCGCCGGACCACGGAGCTCCAGGTGCCCGGCGTCGGCGGCTGCGCGGCGATGGCGGCGCCGCTGCGGGAGGCGTCCGACGGGCACCTCGTGGTGGCCCGCTCGTACACCAACGAGTTCTCCACCCAGGAGGTGCACCTCCTGCGCGGCATGGCGCGCGCGTTCCACGTCGCCCTGCTCTCGCTGCGCACCGTCGAGACAGAGCGCGCGATGCGGGCGCTCTCGGACTCCCAGGCCGCCGAGAACAGGCGTCTGCTGGAGTCGCTGCGGGTGCGCCACCAGCTGCTCGAGCAGCTCGTCGGCGTGCAGCGGGCGATCACGCGGCGCGCCCCGCTCGACGAGGTGCTCGGCATCATCGTGGACGGCGCGCGCGGCCTCCTCGGCGACGACGTCGCGGCGATCTGCCTCGTCGACCGCAACGAGACCCACCGGTTCGTGCACGTGACCTCGCGCGGGATGCCCCCGGAGGTCGAGGCCGCCGTGCGCCGGTCGCGCCCGTCGTCGACCGACCCGACGTGGGCGGCGATCGCCGCGGACCGGGTGGTCCTGGCCCGCGGACCGGTGCTGGGGCAGGACCGGAACGCATGGCCCGGCGCCCGGCCCGCCACGGCGCTCGCCGCGCCCGTGCACGAGGGCAGCCGCCCGGCCGGTGCGCTCGTCGTGGCGTCGTCGGCCCCCGACCGGGCGTACGGCACGGAGGACCAGGCGGTGCTCGAGGCGTTCGCGGAGCAGGTCAGCCTCGCACTGACCGACGCGCTGACGCTCGCGGAGATGGACCGGGCCAACCACGACCCGGTGACGGGCCTGGCCAGCCGGCGGCTCTTCATGCAGCGACTGGAGGAGGCGCTCGGCGCGTCACCCGGACCGCTCGTCGCCGTCCTGTTCATCGACCTCGACCGGTTCAAGATGGTCAACGACACGCTCGGGCACGCCGCGGGGGACGCGCTGCTCGTCGAGGTGGGCGCGCGGATCCGCGACCGCCTGCGGGGCGCGGACTCGGCGGCCCGGTTCGGCGGCGACGAGTTCGCGGTCCTGCTGGAGGCCGTCGACGACGTCGAGGGCGTGGTGGCGATCGCCGACCGGATCGGCGCGGACATCCGTCAGGCGGTGACCGTCGAGGGTCGCGAGGTCTTCGTCGACGCGAGCGTCGGGATCGTCACGGCGAGTCCGGGGTCGATCGACGGCGAGGCCCTCGTACGCGACGCGGACGTCGCGATGTACGAGGCGAAGCAGAACGGGGCCGGCCGCGCGGTCGTGTTCGACCAGGAGATGCGCGAGAGGTTCGAGCGCCGCGTGGAGATGGAGCACGACCTGCGCAACGCCCTCGGCCGCGAGGAGCTCTGCCTGCACTACCAGCCGATCGTCGACCTCGTCACCGAGGACGTCGTCTGCGTGGAGGCCCTCCTGCGCTGGGCGCGTCCCGGTCACGGCTGGGTGCCGCCGCTGGCGTTCATCCCGGTCGCCGAGGAGATCGGAGTCATCCTCCCGCTCGGTGAGTGGGTGCTCCGCGAGGCGTGCCGACAGGCGCGGGCGTGGCACGACGCGCTGCCCGCCGGACGGGCCCCCGCCGTCGCCGTCAACCTCTCCGGCCGGCAGATCCAGGAGCCCGGCTTCGCCGCGCGCGTGGGGGAGATCCTCGCCGAGACCGGGCTGCCGGCCGACGCGCTCGTGCTGGAGATCACGGAGTCCATCCTCATGAAGGACCGTGAGCTGGCGGTGGCCCGCCTCACCGAGCTCAAGGCCCTCGGCGTCGGGCTCGCGGTGGACGACTTCGGCACCGGGTACTCCTCGCTGACCTACCTGCGCGGGTTCCCCGTGGACATCCTGAAGATCGACAAGGCGTTCGTCGACGACGTCGCCGTCGACCTGGAGGCCGCTCAGCTGGCGCGGGCGATCGTCGAGCTGGGCCGCACCCTGCACCTGTCCACGGTCGCTGAGGGCATCGAGCGTTCCGACCAGTGGGACGTCATGCGGGACAGCGCGTGCGCGCTGGGCCAGGGCTACCTGTTCTCGCGGCCGGTCGACGCGGAGACGCTGTGGGAGCTGCTCCGGGCGACGGTGGGGCTGCCCGTCGTCGCTCAGGCGTCCTCGGGCAGCCCGAGCCAGCGGTTCCAGCCTGAGTGGAGCACCAGCCAGGCCATCAACCCGTAGCCGGCCTGACCGGGCACGACGCCGTCGCCGCCGGCGAGGTCCGCGAGCCACTGCTCGTGCCGGGCGAGGGGGGCGTACGTCTCGACGTAGGGCACGCGGCGACGCGTCGTGACGTCCGCGAAGGCGGCCGAGAGCTCGGCCTGCCGGTCCGGGTCGTCGTGCGCGCCGGGCGGCGGCCCGACGACGAACGTGCTCAGCCGCCGGGACTCGGCCGTGTCCAGCAGGTTGGCCAGGTTCAGCCGGCTGCGGGCCAGCGAGATCCCCGCGGCGAGGTCGGCGCGGCCCAGGGCGACGACGAGGTGGTTGGCGCCCGGCACCGGGTCCGGGCCGAGCCGGAGCATCACCTCGGCCTCCCAGCGTGCGGCGAGCCCGGCCGTCGTCTCGCCCGGGACGGGCAGCGCGAGGACGGCGGGCGGCGGCTCGAGCGGGGTGCGTGGGGTGCGTGCGGTCACGCGGCCGAGCCAGCCGAGCGCCTTGGGGTCGCCGACACCGGCCACCAGCTCGTCGCCGACGACGCAGATGCGCCGTGCCTGCACCGTCACGCTCACCTCCCGGGGTCCACGTGCAGTGTGGCCGACCCGGGCCGACGCGCGCGGGATCGACGCGCGGGCCGCAGCCCCGTCAGCGTGCGAAGGCCTCCGCGACCAGTGCGTCCTGCTCGGCCAGGTGGGTCTTGCTCGAGCCGGTCGCGGGTGAGGCCGCAGCCGCCCGGGACACCCGGCGGACCGGACGGCCGAGCCGCTCCCGGATGGCCTGGGACACGAACGTCCAGCCGCCCTGGTTGGCGGGCTCCTCCTGGACCCAGACGAGCTCGGCGTCACCGTAGGGGGCGAGGGCGGCGGTGAGGCCGTCCGTGTCGAACGGGTGGAGCTGCTCGAGCCGGACGATGGCCGTCCGTGCCTCGCCGGTACGGGCCCGGTGCGCGAGCAGGTCGTAGTAGACCTTGCCGGCGCACAGCAGGACGCGGTCGACGGGTGCGTCGGACGGCAGGTGCTCGTCGGGCAGCACCGGGCGGAACGAGCCCTGCGTGAAGTCCTCGACGGGTGACGTCGCGGCCTTCAGGCGCAGCAGGGACTTCGGCGTGGCGACGACGAGCGGGCGCCGGGGCCGCGCGTAGGCCTGGCGCCGCAGCAGGTGGAAGTAGGACGCCGGGGTGCTGGGCACCGCCACCGTCATGTTGTCCTCGGCGCACAGCTGCAGGTACCGCTCGATGCGTGCCGACGAGTGGTCGGGCCCCTGGCCCTCGAACCCGTGGGGGAGGAGCAGGACGACCGACGACCGCTGGCCCCACTTCTGCTCGGCGGAGGAGACGAACTCGTCGACGATCGTCTGGGCGCCGTTGGCGAAGTCCCCGAACTGGGCCTCCCAGAGCACGAGGGCGTCCGGGCGCTCGACGGAGTAGCCGTACTCGAAGCCCATCGCGGCGAACTCCGACAGCGAGGAGTCGTACACCCAGAACTTCGCCTGGTCGCTGGACAGGTAGAGCAGCGGGGTCCACTCCGCGCCGGTGGTCCTGTCGTGCAGCACCGCGTGCCGCTGGACGAACGTGCCGCGCCGCGAGTCCTGCCCGGCGAGCCGCACGGGCGTGCCCTCCATGAGCAGCGAGCCGAAGGCGAGGATCTCCCCGTAGCCCCAGTCCACCGGGCCCACGCGGGACATCTCCTCACGCTTGGCCAGCAGCTGGGCGAGCTTGGGGTGCACGGAGAAGTCGTCCGGTGGCCGCACGTGCGCCCGGCCGATGCGGTGCAGCACCTCCGGCTCGACGGCGGTGCGCCAGCCGACCATCGTGCCGGCGTCCTCCAGCTGCGACTCCGGCTTCTCCAGGCCGGCCACGGGCTCGCCGGCCGGGCTCGCCCGGTGCGTGCCCTCCTTGGACTCGGCGAAGACCCGCTCGAGCTGGGCCTGGTAGTCCTGGAGCGCCTGCGACGCCTCCTCCACGGAGATGTCCCCGCGGCTGACGAGCGCCTCGGTGTACAGCTTGCGCGCGCTCCGCTTGGCCTCGATGAGGTTGTACATGAGCGGCTGCGTCATCGACGGGTCGTCGCCCTCGTTGTGACCGCGGCGGCGGTAGCAGACCATGTCGATGATGACGTCACGGTCGAACTGCTCGCGGAACTCGAACGCGAGGTCGGCGACCCGCACGCACGCCTCGGGGTCGTCCCCGTTGACGTGGAAGATCGGCACCTGGAGCCCCTTGGCGACGTCCGTGCAGTAGTACGTCGAGCGGGACGACGCCGGGCCCGTGGTGAAGCCGACCTGGTTGTTCACGATGACGTGCACCGTGCCGCCGGTGCGGTACCCGCGCAGCTGGGAGAGGTTGAGCGTCTCGACGACGACGCCCTGGCCGGCGAAGGCCGCGTCGCCGTGGATGAGGATCGGCAGGACCGAGAAGCCGTCGCCGCCCAGGTCGATGCGGTCCTGCTTGGCCCGCACGATGCCCTCGAGCACCGGGTCGACGGCCTCCAGGTGCGAGGGGTTCGCCGCGAGGTACACGCGCGTGGTCGCCCCGGACTCTGCGGTGAACTCGCCCTCCGTGCCCAGGTGGTACTTCACGTCGCCGGAGCCCTGCACGCTGCGCGGGTCCTGGTTGCCCTCGAACTCGGCGAAGACCTGGGCGTAGCTCTTCCCGGCGAGGTTGGTGAGCACGTTCAGCCGGCCGCGGTGGGACATGCCGATGCAGACCTCGTCCAGCCCGCTCTCGGCGGCCCGCGAGAGCACCGCGTCGAGCAGGGGGATGAGGGACTCCCCGCCCTCCAGCGAGAACCGCTTCTGCCCGACGAACTTCGTCTGGAGGAACGTCTCGAAGGCCTCGGCGGCGTTGAGGCGGCGCAGGACGCGCAGCTGGTCCTCGCGGGGCGTCCGGGCGTAGCCCGACTCCAGGCGCTCCTGGAGCCAGCGGCGCTGCCGGGGGTCCTGCAGGTGCATGTACTCCACGCCGACGGTGCGGCAGTACGAGTCGCGCAGCAGGCCCAGGATCTCGCGGAGAGTCGCCCTGGGCTTGCCGGTGAAGCCGGCCGTCGGGAACTCCCGGTCGAGGTCCCACAGGGTCAGCCCGTGGTTCTGGATGTCGAGGTCGGGGTGCTTGCGCTGGCGGTAGGCCAGGGGGTCGGTCTCGGCCATCAGGTGGCCGCGCGACCGGTAGGCGTGGATGAGCTCGGCGATCCGCGCGGGCTTGGCGAGCTCGGTGTCCCGGTCGACCGTGTTGTCCCGCACCCAGCGGACCGGCTCGTACGGCACCCGGATCGCCGTGAACACGCGGTCGTAGAAGCCGCCCTCGCCGAGCAGCTTGGCCCCGACGACCCGCAGGAACTCCCCGGACTGGGCGCCCTGGATGATCCGGTGGTCGTAGGTCGACGTGAGCGTGAGGACCTTGGACACGCCCATCCTGCCCAGCTGCTCCTCCGACGCGCCCTGGAACTCGGCCGGGTAGTCCATCGCGCCGACGCCGACGATCGTGCCCTGCCCCGGCATGAGCCGGGGCACGGAGTGCACGGTGCCGATGGTGCCCGGGTTGGTCAGGCTGATCGTGGTGTCCGCGAAGTCCTCGACGGTGAGCTTGCCCGCGCGGGCCCGCCGGACGACGTCCTCGTACGCGGCGACGAACTGGCCGAAGTCCAGGGCCCCGGCGTTCTTGATGTTCGGCACGAGGAGCTGGCGGCTGCCGTCGGGCTTGGCCAGGTCGATGGCCAGTCCGAGGTTCACCTGGCCGTGGTGCACGACGGCGGGCTTGCCGTCCTCCTCCGCGTAGCCGGAGTTCATCACGGGCACGTCGGCCAGCGCCTCGACCACCGCGTAGCCGATGAGGTGCGTGAAGGACACCTTGCCCCCGCGCCCGCGCGCGAGGTGGTTGTTGATGACGATGCGGTTGTCGACCATGAGCTTGGCCGGGACGGCGCGGACGGAGGTCGCCGTCGGGATCGCCAGGCTCGCCGTCATGTTCGTCACGACGCGTGCCGCGGGCCCGCGCAGGCGCTCGACGACGGGCTCCGGCGGGGCGTCCGGCCACTGCAGGCGCGAGGCCGGCGTCTCCGCGTACGGCGCCGTCGCGGGC
>JAEWQZ010000153.1 GCA_023460255.1 Actinomycetes bacterium | reverse complement strand
TCGGGCGAGAAGAGGTACGCGCTCACGTAGGCCATGGCCCCGGTGTCGCCCATGGCGTGCACGGCCGCCTGCAGAAGGCCGGGCACCGGGGCAGTCAGACGGACCAGCGCATGGCGGTCGCCGACCTGCTCGACGACGCCGGTGACGTCGCGCACCTCCACCGTGGTGCCCACCTCGCCCACGGCGAGCGCCTCGCGCAGGACCGGCCAGAGCTCCTCCACGGCGACGGCGTGCGTGGCGGCCGCCTCCATGGTCGTCGCCCGCCGTCCGGCGAAGTGCGCCAGGTAGAGCCGCAGCTTCTCGAACTGGGGGGTCCAGCTGGCGCCCATGTCGTCCCACCAGTCCGCCTCCCAGGACGCGCCGGTGCCGAACCCGCTGCTGGTCACGCGCACCACGCAGGTACCCCCCGACCGCGCCTCGACGACGAACTCCGAGGTCAGTGAGCTGAGCGCGTCCGGGTCCTTGCCCATGAGGGCGGCCCAGTCCTCCTCGTAGACGAGTCGCCGCGGCGGCTCCCAGGCGGTGACGTGCCCGTCGGAGCCCATGCCGGGGCCCATCGAGAAGTGCACGGCGCCGCCCACGCGCTCCTCCAGGTCGGTGGGCAGGAACCAGGCGCTCATGCCCGCAGCGGTGGCGATGGCCTGCCAGACCTGCTCGGGCGTGCCTGGCACCTCGACGCTGAACTCGAGCCGGTAGGGGACGGTCGGGGTCGTGCTCATGGCTTCTCCTCCGGGCAGGGGTGGGCGGCGACGACGAGCCGGTAGGCCTCGCCGTCGTCGTGGTGGTAGCGGGCGGCGAGATCCAGGACCGCGGCGGTCGCCTCCTCGGCGAATGCCGCGCGGTCCGCGGCCGAGCGGAAGCCGATCACCGTGTCGACGGTGAGGGTGGGCACCCGCTCCCCCGACGTGGCGGCGCGACGCGCCAGCGCCCCCACCTCGCGGACCAGCCGGCCGGCCAGCGCGATGAGGTACGCCGCCGAGAGTCGGTCGGCCTGACCGCCCGGGTCGGACGCGGAGGCACTGACCGCAGCCGGCGAGACCACGTAGCCGGCCGCCGACGCGCGCAGGACCCGTTCGGTGATGCCCCCGTGCCGGCGCTCCTCGGCCAGCTCCACGAGACCGTGCGCCTCGAGCGTCCGCAGGTGGTAGTTGACCTTCTGCCGCGGGATGCCGACCCGCGCGGCGAGCGTCGCCGCGGAGGCCGGGACGGTCAGCTCCCCCAGGAGCCGGGCCCGGATGGGGTCCAGCGCCACCGCGGCGGCCGACGGGCTCTCGATGACTTCGACGTCCTGCATGCGCCCAGTCCAACGCCTGACAACAAATGTTGTCAAGGCCAGGAGGCCACCACCGGGTGAGGTTCGCACCAGGGCGACGAAGTCCACACCCTGGCTCGGTCCGGTCCGGCATGCTGGGGTGAGACACCCACACAGCCGTAGGTTCGTCCCAGGGAGCGCCTCATGCGCTGTCCGGCATGCGGGGCGATGTCGCCCCCGGGCTCCCCCTCGTGCGCGCGCTGCGGCACGGCGCTCCTCCCCCCGGTACCGGCGCCCCCACCCCCGCCGGGCCCACCCCCGCCGGGCCCTCACCGGGCCGCGATGGTCACCCAGACGCTCGCCGGCGTCTCCGGGGTCGCGACGATGGTGCCCGGCGCCTGGCAGACGGTGGTCGGCTCGCAGACGCCTGACGTGGGGGCCTTCCTCGCCCGAGCGGGCGCACCCCTGGCCCAGCGCGCGGCGACGGCCGCCCTGCGTCGGTCCGTCCGGCGCCCCGGGATCGCGCTCGCCCTGACCACGGCCCTCGACCTCGGGATCGTCGCCGTCACCGGAGGGAGCGTCACGGGCGCGCTCCCCCGCACGCTCTCCGGACTCGTCTCGTCCGGCCTGGCGATCGCCGCGGGCCGCAAGGGCGGGGCGCTGCGGGCCCTGTCCGGCGCGACGTCGCTGCTCACCACCCTGCTCGGGCTCGTCACGGCCTTCACGGCGCTGCGGTCGGGCCTCGACGCCGGCACGAGCCTGCTCACCCTGGCGCCGAGCGCCATCGGCGCCGCGTCGATGGTGACCATGGCCGTGAAGACCGCGACCGTGGCGTTCCGCCGGCCACCGGTCGGAGGCCGAGCATGAGGCCGCCGACCCGCACCGGCCGACCACCGCGTGGTCGATCCCTCCGGCGGGCCGTCCGGCGCGGCGCGCCCGTGCTCGCGGGTGCGTGGGTCGTGGTCGTGCTGGGCGCGCAGGCCGCTGCCGCCGGCGGTGCATGGGTCACCTACGACCTCCCTGCCGGCTGGGTCGAGCAGGCCAACGCGACCTGGCCGGACAGTCGGTTCCGCGGCGCCGCGGACATGCAGGTCACCTCGGACTGGTACTCCGACGACTCGGGGTTCGGCGGTCTGTCCGAGCCGCTGGAGACCATCCGCGGGAACATCGTGGCCTACGTCCAGGACGACACCTGCGCGGACTGCCTGCCGCCGCTGTACCGCCCGACGGATCTCGACGACTTCGCGACGCTGTCGAACATGGGCGGCACCGAGGCGAGCGCGCCGGCGCCGACGACCCTGGGCGGGATCGACGGGTACTCGAGGACCCTCACGACGAGCCGTGAGGACGCCACCGGGTGCGCCATGGCGTCCGAGACGTGGTACTGGCTGCCGACCTCCACCGGTGCGATCACCGTGTCCGCATCCGTCGGTGTCTCTCGCGGTTACCAGGTGGACACCGGTCCGCACCCGACGGTCGAGGGCTGCGACGTGCTGCCGGCGCGGTACGACCAGATCCTCGCCGAGACCCAGTCGATCCTGGACAGCATGCGCTTCACCTACCCGGGGGTCGCAGGCGCCGCGGCGCCGACCGACGGTGGGTCGTGGCGGACGGCCGTCGGTGGGATCGCGGCCGTGGCCGCGGCCGCGACGGCCCTGG
>JAEWQZ010000152.1 GCA_023460255.1 Actinomycetes bacterium | reverse complement strand
CGTCCCGTCCAGTGTGCCAGGGTCAGCCGCGGGCCTCCTCGATCGAGCGCCGCAGCGCCGCCTCGTCGCGCCAGTCGACGTCTCCGGCGAGCTCGGAGCCGTTCAGCAGCACCGTCGGGGTGAGGAGCCGGCCGTCGTACCTGTCGCGCGCGGCGTCGGTCACCTCGCCGACCCACCACGTGAAGCGGCCCTCGCCGATCGCCGTCACCGCGGCCTCGGGGACGCCCGCCTGGCGCGCGATGTCCGCGATCTCCTCGTCGGTCAGGCCCGTGGTGCCCTCGGCCGGCTGCTGCGCGAACAACGCCTCCTCGAAGGCGAGGTAGGACTCGGGCGCCTCCTCCGCGACGGTGTACAGGGCCTGCGCCGCGCGGGTCGAGTAGCGGCTGCCCTGCGAGTAGACGTCGAGGTTGCCGACGATGCGGTGGTCGACGACGATCTCGCCCGCCTGGCGCATCTCCTCCAGCACGGGCCCCGCGGTCGCCGCGAAGAGCCCGCACGCGGGGCAGATCGGGTCGGAGTAGACGGTCACGACGACGACGTCGTCGCCGAACGCACCCACCGGCCAGTCGTCGCCCGCGTCCTCCGGCGGGGTCACGATGCCGTCGGCATCGAGCACGATGCCGGCCCTGCTGTCGGAGCCGAAGGACGGCTGGATCCGCTCGGCCTCGGGGACGTCGTCCTCGCCGCCCTGGCTGAGGATCACGGCGACCAGCACCGCGAAGCCCAGCAGGATCGCCCCCGCCGCGGCGATGGCGATCGTCCGTCGACGCCGGGCGGCCTTCTCCTGCTCCTGGCGGATGCGCAGCGCCTCCTGGCGGGCCTCCTCGCGGCGCTGGGCCTTCGTTGGACGGTCAGTCGGGGACATCGGTGCTCCTCTCCGGCGCGAGCACGGCCGGGTGCAGGGCGCCGTCGAGCGACAGGCGCGAGGTGGGCCGCCACACGAGCAGCGCGGCGAGGACGAGCAGGGCTCCGTCACGGAGCAGGTCGGGCAGGTAGGACACGGCGGACGGCTCCACGGGGCCGCCGCCGCCGAAGCAGCCGCAGTCGATCGCGAGCCCCCGCGCCCAGGCGGAGGCGATGCCCACCGCGAACCCGAGCAGCAGGACCCCGAAGGCTCCGGCCGCCCAGCGGGTGAACAGGCCCGCGACGAGCAGGACGCCGAGGAGCACCTCGACGAAGGGCAGGGCCGTGCCGACGACCTCGGCGAGCGCCGTCGGCATGAGGTCGTAGGCGCGGACGGCCCAGACGCTCTCCTCGAGGTCGCCGAGCTTGACGGCCCCGGCGGCGAAGGCGACGCCGCCGAGGACCATGCGGCCGACGGTGGCGGCCCAGGGCAGCCACGACGGGCCTGCGCCGTCGGGCTGGGCGCGGGGTGGGGACAGGTCGGTACTGGTGGTGGTCATGGTGGTCTCCGGGGTCGACGGGGCGCGCCGGAGCGCGCGGGTCAGGCGACGCCGACGACCGGCGGGCCCCGCCACCAGGGCCCCCCGGGCACCTTCCGCGGACGCGGGAGGTGGACCGGCACGTCGACCGGGACCGCCGCGGCGACCGGGAGGGCGACGGGCTCCGGCCGCGGCCGGTGCCGCAGCACGGCGGTGAGCGCCGTCCGCACCACCCGGTGCAGGCGCGAGGCCAGACCCGCCCCGACCAGTGCTCCCGCGAGGTGCGCGAGCAGGACGGGCAGCGCGACGGCCACGACGACGCCGACGATCCGCTGGCCATCGCCCACCGCGTAGCCACCGGCGGGGCACGAGGCGTCCGGGCGCAGCAGCGACAGGTGCACTCCGAACGGCCCGAACGTGCCGGCCTCGACGCACCCGTGCACGACGACGGCGCTCTGCTGGGCGAGCACGGCCGCGCCCGAGACGAGCAGGGCGACCAGGGCGAGGGCGGGCGCCGCCCAGCGCGCAGCCCTGCCCCTTCCGCTCATGCCTGAACGATACGCGTCAGCCCAGATCGGGCGGACCCCCCAGGGGCCACCACTCGACGTCCTGGCCCAGCATCGCCACGGCCAGCACCACGGCGAGCACCACGCCGACGACGACCGCGACGAGGGTGCCGACCCGGCCCGGCGCGACAGTGCCCAACGCCCACCGGGCGCCCTCGCGCGTGGCCCGGCCCATCGGCCCGAACCAGACCATGCCCAGGCCGAGCGCCACGACGAACCCGATGTAGGCGCGGCCCACCCAGATCTCGTTCCCGTGCAGGAAGCCGTTGACGTGCCCCGGCTGGGTCTTCGCGATCACCCAGTACCCGCCGTTGACGAGCCACCAGACCGCCCCGCCGACGAGCGCCACCACTCCCGTGCCGACGACCACGACGGGCAGCACACCGAAGACGGCGCGCACGAGGTACCACGGCCAGGTCAGCACCGCGCCGGCACCGTCCGCCGGCCGGATGCCGTACCGCGCCCGGCGTCGCTGGAGGGCGGCGGCGGCCAGGCCGACGCTGCGCACCAGGACCGCCAGCACGACGGCGATCGCCAGCGCCGTGCCCGGCCGTCCGAGCCCGAGCGCAAGGAGCGGCAGCGCGAGCGCGGCCACGGTCCCGGGGCGGCGGGCCGGGCCGGCGTCCGGCTCGACCCACTGGTCCGGCCACTCGTCCTCGGCCCACTCCTCCTCGGCCTCGAGGTCGGACTCGGCCGTGAGGTCCGTGTCGTCCGTGCCGGTGTCGAGGCCGGTGTCGAGGCCGGTGTCGAGGTCGGTGTCGAGCTCCGTGCCGGTATCGGTGTCGACGTCGGGCTCCTCGTCGGGGCCGACCTCCAGCACCGCCGTCCCGCCGTCGTGGGCGTCGCCCAGCACGCGGGTGGTGCCCGCGTCGTCCTCGGTGTCGTCCTCGGTGTCCAGCAGCAGGACGCCGGTCTCGCCGTCGTGCACGTCGCCCAGCACGCGGGTGGTGCCGTCGTCCCCGTCCTCGGGCTCCTCCGCCTCGGCCCCGGCGTCCTCGTCGGCGACCTCGGCGCCGGCGGGCCCCTCCGCCTGCTCTGCCGCCTCGTCCTGCGCGGCCGCGGCCGCTGCGTCGGGCTCGCCCGACTCGGCCT
>JAEWQZ010000151.1 GCA_023460255.1 Actinomycetes bacterium | reverse complement strand
AAGAGGAGCGAGTACACGAGGCGCACGCGACGCGGGTCCCCACCCAGCATCGGGGGGAGCCGTCGGCGCAGGCCCCGCCCGAAGATCTGCATCTCCTCCTCGGGACCGAAGGCGTCGAAGACCTCCGTGCGCTCCTCGTCGGACAGCTTGTCCAGGGTGAGCTCGTCGTGGTTGCGCACGAACGTCGCCCACTGGCAGTCGTCAGGGATCTCGGGACGGGCGAGCAGGGCCTCGGTGAGGGGCCGTGCGTCCTGCCGGGCGAGCGCGAGGTACATCTTCTGCATGGCGACGAAGTCGAAGACCATGTGGAGCTCGTCGCCCTGCCCGTTGCCGAGGAAGCGCACGGCCTCCTCGTAGGGCAGGTTCACCTCGCCGAGCATGATCGCCGAGCCGTGCCGGCGGGAGACGAAGGCCCGCAGCTCCCGCAGGAAGGCGTGCGGGTCCCCCATCGCCTCGGCGTCGTCCTCCGCCATCCCGAGGGTCTCGATGAAGTACGGCACGGCGTCGACCCGGAAGCCGTCGATGCCCAGCTCGAGCCAGAAGCCCACGACCTTCGCGATCTCGTCCCGAACGCGTGGGTTCGCCGTGTTCAGATCGGGCTGGTGGGGGTAGAAGCGGTGCAGGTACCACTCCTTCGTCCGCTTCTCGTACTCCCAGATGGCGTCCTGCTTGCCGGGGAAGACGACCTCCGACGACGTGTCCGGCGGCTCGTCCGACCGCCAGACGTAGAAGTCGCGGTAGGGGTTGTCCTTGCTCGCGCGGGCGGCCCGGAACCACGGGTGCTGGTCGGACGTGTGGTTGACGACCAGGTCCACGATCACCCGCATCCCCCGGTCGTGCGCCGTCCGCACGATCTCGACGAAGTCGCCGAAGGTCCCGAGCCGCTCGTCGATCCCGTAGTGCTCGGTGATGTCGTAGCCGTCGTCGAGGTTCGCCGTCGGGTAGAAGGGCATCAGCCACAGGCAGGTCACCCCGAGCTGCGCGAGGTGGTCGATCCGTTGGGCGAGGCCCTGGAGGTCGCCGACGCCGTCGTCGTCGGCGTCCATGAACGTCTCGACGTCGAGACAGTAGATGACGGCGTTCTTCCACCAGAGGTCGCTCGTGTCGGTGATCTTCATGCGGTTCCCTCCCGGCGGGGGTCGCGCACCTGCGGCAGGACGTGCTCGGCGAACGCGTCGACGAACGCCTCCTGCTCCTGGCCGACGTGGTGCACGTAGATCTCCTCGAAGCCGAGGTCGGCGAGGTGGCGCAGGTACGCCGCGTGGCGGCCCAGGTCGGCGGAGACGACCACCGAGCGCTCGACGTCCTCGGGGCGGACGTGGGACGACGCCACGTCGAAGTGCTCGGGCGTGGCGAGGTCCCAGCACACGGGCGGGGGGAAGACGTTGCTGCGCCACTGGTCGAAGGCGATCCGTTCGGCCTCGGCCTGGTCGGGCGCCCACGAGACGTGCACCTGGATCGCCGTCCGGCCGCGCCCGCCGGCGTCGCGGTACGCGTCCAGGACCGCCCGCAGGACGTCATCGGCCTGGTTGATGGTGATCAGGCCGTCCGCCCAGCCCGCGGCCTGCGCGGCGGTCGGCGGGGTGACCGCCGGTCCGATCAGCTGCGGCGGCTCGTCGGGCAGCGTCCAGACCCGGGCCCGGTCGACGGTGACGAGGCCGTGGTGGGTGACCTCCTCCCCTGCCAGCAGACGGCGGATCAGTCCGGCGCACTCGACGAGGCGCTCGTCGCGCACCTCCTTGACCGGCCAGGGGTCGCCGGTGATGTGCTCGTTGGCGTTCTCCCCCGACCCGAGCGCGACCCAGAACCGTCCGGGGAACATCGCCGCGAGGGTGGCAGCCGCCTGGGCCACGATCGCGGGGTGGTAGCGCTGGCCTGGCGCGTTGACGACGCCGAAACGCAGCGACGTCGTGGCCAGGGCCGCGCCGAGCCACGACCACGCGAACCCGCTGTGCCCCTGCCGTGCGCTCCACGGCGCGAAGTGGTCCGAGCACATCGCGGCGTCGAACCCGGCGCTCTCGGCGTGCCGCACCGCGCGCAGCAGCTCGGTGGGGTGGACCTGCTCGTGGGAGGCGTGGAAGCCGATGATCGTCACCGCTCCTTCCTACCGTCGGCCCGGGTGGCGCGCTCGTCGAGATCGCCCGGGCCATGGCACGCCACGCGCCGGCCGGGGATACTGGGCAGCGGCCGAGGGGCGGCGACGGGAGGCGGGATGGACAAGCTCTCACTCGTGGCGCTCGCGCGGCACGAGCTCGACGCGGCCCGCCGCGCGTCGGCCGGGCGCAGCGCCAAGACCGTGCACGGCGGCCACGAGAAGGTCCTGCGACAGACGGTGATCGCCCTCGTCGCCGGGCGCGAGACCGACCAGTGGGAGAACCCGGGCGAGGCGACGGTGCAGGTCATCTCCGGCCGGGTCCAGGTGGTCTCGGACCGCGCGTCGTGGGACGGCACGCCCGGCGACCTCGTCGTGGTGCCGCGTGAGCGTGCGGCCATCCGGGCGGTGGAGGACAGCGTCGTGCTGCTCACGGTGGCCAAGTTGCCCTGACCCGGGTCGCACAGGCGTGCCGACGGTGCCAGACTCCCCCGACGTGACGACCACGAGCCGACCGCCGCACGTCGCCGCCCGCCTGGAGGACCGCGTCAACGACGCGGTGGGCAGGTGGCTCGCCCGGCGCGGCTGGGAGCCGCGCGTGGAGGCGTACACGGGCTACGGCTCGACGGGCTGGGTGCGGGTCCTCGCCCGGGCCGTGCTCGCGCCGCCCGGCACCGCCCCCGCGGAGGTCGCCGAGCGGGACAGAGCGTCGGAGCGCCGCGCGGTCAGAGGCTGGCGCAGCTTCCTCACCGTGCCCGTCGCGCATGCCTCGGTGCGCGTGCAGGTCGCAGACCGGACCCATGACGTGCGCGCGGACCGCGGCGGGTACCTCGACGTCCGGCTGGAGGGCGAGCTCGCTCCCGGGCGACGGACCGTCGGGATCGACCTCGGTGGGCGGCACGTCGACGCCCCGGTGCTCGTCCTCGCTCCCGGGCCCCGGACGGCCCTGGTGAGCGACGTCGACGACACGGTCATGGTCACCGCGCTCCCCCGCCCCCTGCTCGCCGCCTGGAACAGCTTCGTGCTGCACGAGCACGCCCGGCGGCCCGTGACCGGGATGGCCGACCTGTACCGCCGGTGGCACGCAGCGCACCCGGGCTCCCCGACCTTCTACCTGTCGACGGGCGCCTGGAACGTCGCGCCGGCTCTGCGCCGGTTCCTCGAGCGGACCGGGTACCCCGCGGGCCCGCTCCTGCTCACGGACTGGGGCCCGACCAACACCGGGTGGTTCCGCAGCGGCCGCGAGCACAAGATGCGTTCCCTGCGGCGGCTGATGGACGACCTGCCCGACGTGTCCTTCGTCCTCGTGGGCGACGACGGCCAGCACGACCCGCAGATCTACGCCGACATCGCCGCCGAGCGCCCGGGGCGCGTGGTCGCCGTCGCGATCCGGCAGCTCACGCCCGCCGAGCAGGTCCTCTCCCACGGCACGCCGATGCCGGCGCGCGACGACGCCCGCCGTCCCGCGCCGGGACCGGTCACCGTCGAGGGCGGCGACGGCCACGCCCTGGCGCTCGCCCTCATGGACGCCGGGCTGCTCTGACGCGGCCGTGCCGGCGGAGGGCCCGTCCGGTCAGCGCGTGTCGGCCACGGCGGTACCGATCGACGCCGCCAGGGCGTCGACGTCGGCGGGCGTGGTGTCGAAGGCGCACATGAGGCGCACCATGCCGGGCCGACCGTCCCAGTCGTAGAACCAGTACCGCTCCCGGACCCGGTCGGCGACCCCGAGCGGCAGGACCGCGAACACGGCGTTCGCCTCCACGGGCAGGGCGACCTCGACGCCCGGCACTGCGGCCAGCGCGTCCCGGAGCCGGCGCGCCATGGCGTTCGCGTGCCCGGCCGAGCGGAGCCACAGGTCGCCGTCGAAGAGCGCGAGCAGCTGCGCCGAGATGAAGCGCATCTTCGACGCGAGCTGCATGTCCATCTTCCGCAGGTACCGCACGCCGTCGACGGCCGCCGGGTCGAGCACGACGATCGCCTCCGCGCCCAGGGCGCCGTTCTTCGTCCCACCAAGGCTGAGCACGTCCACCCCGACGTCGCTGGTGAACGCACGCAGCCCGACCCCGAGCGCGGCGGCGGCGTTGGCGACCCGGGCGCCGTCCATGTGCACACGCAGGCCGAGCTCGTGGGCGGTGGCCGTCAGGGCCGCGACCTCGTCGGGCGTGTAGCACGTGCCGACCTCGGTGGACTGGGTGAGCGAGACGACGGCGGGCTGGGCACGGTGCTCGTCGCCGCGGCCCCCGGCCCGGGCCCGCACGAGCTCCGGCGTGAGCTTCCCGTCGGTCGTCGGCACCGGGAGCAGCTTGATGCCGCCGATGCGTTCCGGCGCACCGTTCTCGTCCGTGTTGATGTGCGCCCACTCGGTGCACACCACAGCGCCCCAGCGGGGCACCATCGACTGCAGGCCGACGACGTTCGCACCAGTCCCGTTGAAGACCGGGAACACCTCGACGGGCCGCCCGAAGTGCCCCGCGAGGACCTCCTGGAGCCGTGCGGTGTACACGTCGGCCCCGTAGGCCGTCTGGTGGCCGCGGCTGGCGGCGGCGAGCGCGGCGAGCACCTCCGGGTGTGCGCCGGCGTAGTTGTCGGATCCGAAGTCGCGCCGGTCCGGGTCGTGCAGCACGGGTCCGGTCGGCGCCTGGGTCTGCGTCACCGGGGAATCCTCTCACCGGCGCGGGGCGTGCACCGGACCGGTGCCGTCAGGCGTCGCCGTCGAGCCGCGCACGCAGCTCCGCGAGGACCGCGATCTCCGCGGTCTGGGAGTCGACCACCGCCTGGGCCAGGCGGCGGACCTCCGGGCGCGTCGCCCGCTCGAGCGCCGCCTCCGCCATCTGCACGCCGCCCTCGTGGTGGGCGACCATCAGGTCGAGGAAGAGCAGCTCGGCCGTCGTGCCCTGCGCGTCGCGCAGCTCGGCGAGCTCCTCCGGGGTCGCCATCCCCGGCATCGGGCCGACGTCGTCGTGGCCGTGCTCGGCCATCCACGCCATGGCGGGTGACGACCCCGCCTGTGGCAGGCCCCAGACGGCGAGCCAGCCGAACATCTGCCCCTGCTGCTGCTGCTGGGTCAGCTCGATGTCCAGGGCGACCTGGCGCAGCTCGGCGTCGTCGGTGCGGTCGCGGACGAGCACCGCCATCTCGACGGCCTGTGCGTGGTGGACCTGCATGGACCGCGCGAAGCCGACGTCCGCCGAGCCCTCCGCGGGCGCGCCGGGCCGGAGGACGGAGCCCGCCACGAGGAGCCCCCCGGCGAGTCCCGCCGCGACGGCGACGATCGCGACGGCGACGAGGGCGACGCGCCGGTTCACGCCCCGATGCCACCGGAGCAGGCGGCGCCCGGCTCGGGCGTCTGCGGCCCCTGGAGGTAGCGCAGCAGGAACGGCTCCAGGCGCTCGTCGTCGACACCGTCGAGCTCGACCTGCACGCCCCAGGCGCTGGCGACCACCGGTGCCGCGAGCCCGTCGTACGGGCTGACCAGCAGGTAGGAGTGCTCCCCGGCGAGGGAGCGGAGCGTGGCGACGTCACCTGCGGGCAGGTCCGGGTCGTAGGTCACCCACACGGCACCGTGCTCCAGCGAGTGCACCGCGTGCTCCTGTGCCACCGGCTCGTCGTAGAAGCCGCAGTTCTGCCAGGTCGGGTGGTGGTCGCCGCCCACGGGTGGCTCCGGCGTGTAGGCCACCTTCTCCTGCGTGTGCACGGCGCTGAGGTCGGTGAACTCGCGGGCACCGGGGATCGGCGCAGCGGCCGCGCTCTCGGCGGCCGCCGAGCGCCGCTCGGCGTTGATGACGACGATCGCGGTCGGGACCACCAGGACCAGGGCCACGCCGACGGCGACCGCCAGCACGATCCGGTTGCGGCGTCGCTCGGCCCGCTGCTGGGCCGCCTGGATCTCGGCCAGCCGCTCGCGGCGCTCCTGGCGCGCGGATACGCCCACGGGACCTCCCTCCCGGCCGGACCCCGGCCTGCTAGGACTTTGGTCCCGATGATACGTGAAGCGTCAACTAACCAGCGAGCACCCCGGACGAGCCGGCGCACCTCACCCGGCGTCGCGCCGCTCCGCGATCAGTCGCCGTTGACGGTCCAGGACGACCCGGAAGAGCTCCTCGGTGTCATGGTGCGACATCCCGACGAAGCGGCCGCCGTGCCCCGTCGCCCCGCGCAGGGCGTCGTGCCGGAGCACCTCCACCACCAGCGGCACCGCGCGCCGCGGTGTCGGCAGGGCACCCACGAGCAGCGTTCCCAGCGGGATCACGTCCTGCGTCCGGAACCGGATCCCGTGCGCGGACAGGTCCAGCACCACGCCTTCCACCGCGGGGTCGAGTGGGAGCTCCTCGGTCCCCTCGAGCCGCGCCACGAAGCGGATCTCCTCGGACATGGGCACCCGCACGGCCGAGCGCTTCTGCTCGACGGCCCGCATCGCCAGCGACCCGACCTCGATCCGCCCGCGGGCGCTGACCGCGACAACGGCGTCGAGCGTGACCTCCCCGCGCAGGGGGTTCGCCAGGACGACGACCACCGGGTCGCCCGGCCACAGCGATCCACCGGAGTACCGCGGCACCTCGATGAGCAGACGGCCGTCCTCGTGCGAGCGCACGTGGCCGGCGGCGATCAGCTCGCCGCCGTCCCCGTGCACCCGGCACGGGTCCAGCTCGTACCCCACCACCTGCGACAGCTCCTCGAGGTCTACCGACGGGCGCGCGACCGTCCGGCACTGCCGTCGGCGGCACCGGACCTTACAGTCCTCATCGGCCGCCGGTCGCCTCACTCATGGCTCGGGGGCTCGTTCTCACCCGCTGCCCGACGCGCGAGGACGAACAGGAGGTCCGACAGCCGGTTGACGTAACGCAGCACGTCGGCCGTCGCGGGATGCCCTGCGTCCGCCAGGCCCACCACCCCCCGCTCGGCCCGCCGGACGACTGCGCGGGCCTGGTCGATCGCCGCGGCCGCCGCCGTGGTGCCCGGCACGACGAAGACGGGCCGGAGCGGGCGCTCGGCGACCTCCGCGTCGATCACCCGCTCGACGTCGGTCACCATCGTCGCCGTCACCTGGGAGATCCCGGGACGGAGCCGGTCGCGGTGGGCCGGGTTGGTCGCCAGGTCCGCGGCCACGACGAAGAGGTCCCGCTGGCGCCTGAGCACCTCCTCGGCGAGCTCGGGGTCCTCGGAGGCGCACAGGGCGCGCGCGACCCCCAGCACGGCGACGGCCTCGTCGATGTCGCCGCACACGGCCATCAGGGGCGCAGCCTTGGACACCCGTCCGCCCAGGAACAGCCCAGTGGTGCCGTCGTCACCGGCGCGCGTGTAGACCCGCACGTTCGCTCCTCCCGTCGGGGTGCCCCGCCGACCGCACCCTCCCCGACCCGCCCGTCGGACCGCAAGCCCACGACGTCGTCGGGAGGGAGTACGGTGAGCGCGCCGCCCTCGGGTGGCAACCATCATGGCCCGCACCCAGGGGAAGCCGGTCGAAGTCCGGCGCTGACCCGCAACCGTAGGCCGGGACCTCCCGGCGAGCCGGAGCACCTGGTGCGGGACGAGAGGCTCCTACCGTCGAGGCATGCGGGACGGAGCCCGGGTCGTCGTCCCGCCCAGGCGGTCGCGGCGGTGCCGGGTCCCGTCACGGACCCCTCAGAAAGAGGCACCAGTGCTGCGCACCAACCGTCGGCTCCGGCCGTCCCTGCGATCCCTGACCCTGACGGCCCTCACAGGGGCCGCCCTGGCCGTCCCCACCGTGGCGACGGCGGCGGTGCACCCCCTCGGCACGGCCGCCGATCCTGGCGGTCCCTGTGCCGACCCCGACGGGGTGAGCGTCGTCGTCGACTCGACCGAGCTCGGCGGCGACGTCGTCGTCGGCTGCGCGCCCTCCCCCGCCAGCGGGACCGAGGCCCTGGCCCAGGCGGGCTTCGCCGAGGCCCGCGACCCCTCCGGCTTCATCTGCGCCGTCGGCGGCCTGCCCGACCCCTGCCCCACGGAGTTCACGGGGTCGTACTGGTCGTACTGGTCCGCCGCCGCCGACGGTGAATGGGTCTCCTACGCCGAGGGCTCCGACACGTCCGACCCCGCTGCCGGGTCCGTCGAGGGCTGGCGGTACGGCGACGGTTCGGTCCCGCCGGAGGCCGCCCCCGCCGACGTCGCCCCCGGCACCGGTACCGACGCCGCCGCGGCCTCGGGCACGGTGGACGAGCCCGCCGCGCCGACGGCGGACCAGGTCGCCGCGCCGAGCGACGACGACGACACGTCTCTGCTCGCCGGCATCGACGAGCAGTGGCGACCGGCGCTCGCGGTGGTCACCGGCCTCGCCCTTCTCGCAGCGCTCGTGGTCGTCGTCGTCCGTGTGCGGCGCGCGGCCAGGGAGCGGGACGAGGACTGACAGACGGTGACCGGCCTGCACCCCCTCGCATGGTGGGCCTGGGCGACGGCCCTGGCCGTGGCAGCCGCGCGCGCCCCACGGGTGGGCGCGGTGGCCGCGGTCCTGGTCGCCGTCGTCCTCGTCGTGGCCCTGCGGGCGGGTGACGCGCCGACGGCGCGCCTCTTCCCCGGCTACCTCGTCCTCGGCGGGGTGATCGTGGGGGTGCGGGTCGGCTTCCACGTGCTGGTCGGACCCAAGCCACCCGGCACCGTCCTGTGGGACCTGCCCGCCGTCGCCGCGCCCGACTGGGCCGCCGGGGTCCAGCTCCTCGGACCGATCACCACGACGGGCCTCAGCGTCGCCGCGGCCGACGGCCTACGCCTCGCGACCCTCGTCGTCTGCTTCGGGGCGGCCGCCGCCCTCGCCGACCCCAGGCGCGCCCTGCGGGTGCTCCCGGCGGCGGTGCACCACCTCAGCACGGCTGTCGTCATCGCGGTGAGCGTCACCCCGCAGCTCGTCACCTCGGCGCAGCAGGTGCGCCGGGCGCAGCGCCTGCGCGGTGCCCCACCGCGGGGGTGGCGGGCGGTGCGGTCCACCGCGCTCCCGGTCCTGACGGACGCGCTCGACAGGTCGCTCGCCCTGGCGGCGTCGATGGACTCGCGGGGCTACGCCCGGGCCCGTGGCCACGAGGCCGACCGGCGGGTGGGCCCCCTCCTGGGAGCTGCCCTCGTCGCGCTCGGCGTCGGGACCTACGGCC
>JAEWQZ010000150.1 GCA_023460255.1 Actinomycetes bacterium | reverse complement strand
CTCGACCGCCGCGACCGCGCCGTCGTCGTGGACGCCCTCCGCCGCCAGCATCGGCAGGTTGCCCACGCCGACCCGGTGACCGTCGAGGTCGGCGACGATCCCCTTGCCGGGCAGGGGCTCGGTGTGGTCGGGCAGCCCGGTGACGGCCAGGCCCGCGGCCGCCGCGGCGTCGACGACCGGGCGGGCGAGCGGGTGCTCGGAGCCGGCCTCGGCGCGCGCAGCCCAGCGCAGCACGTCGGCGCGGGTGAGCGTGGCGTCGAGCACCACGACGTCCGTCAGGTGGGGCCGGCCCTGCGTGAGGGTGCCGGTCTTGTCGAGCGCGACGGCGGAGATCCGCGCCGAGGTCTCCAGGTACTCCCCGCCCTTGATGAGGATGCCGTCCTTCGCCCCGCGCCCGATGCCGGCGACGACCGCCACCGGGATCGAGATCACCAGGGCACCCGGGCAGCCGATGACCAGCAAGGTCAGGGCGAGCACGACGTCGCCGGTGAGGACGCCGGCGGCGGCCGCGAGCAGGATGATCCCCGGCGTGTACCACCGGGAGAAGCGCTCCATGAACGTCTGCGTGCGCGCCTTGGCGTCCTGGGCCTCCTCGACGCGGTGGATGATCCGCGCGAGCGTGGTGTCGGCGCCGACACCCGTCGTGCGCACCTGGAGCAGGCCGCCCGCCGAGACCGTGCCGGCGAAGACGCGGTCGCCCTCGACCTTCTCGACGGGGATCGACTCGCCGGTGATGGACGCCTCGTCGAGCGCGCCGGAGCCGCCGACGACGACGCCGTCGACGGGCACCCTCGCGCCGTTCTTCACGAGCACGGTCTCGCCGACGGCGACGGCCGTGGCGGCGACCTCGATCTGCGTGCCGTCCCGCAGGACGATCGCGGTGTCCGGAGCGACGGCGACGAGCTCGGCCAGGGCCGAGCGGGTCCTGTTCACCGTGGCGGCCTCGAGCGCGTGGCCGACGACGAACAGGAACGTCACCGCCGCCGCCTCCCAGTACTCGCCGATGACGAGCGCCCCGGTCGCGGCGATCGCGACCAGCAGGTCGATCGCCACGACCCGCACCGCCAGGGCGCGTGCGGCCCGGACGACGACCCCGTACCCGGCCAGCAGCGCCGCGGCGACCATGACGGCGTCGGAGGCGACGAGGAGGCCGGGTGCGTCGGCGGGCGGGCCGGCCTCGGTGTGGCCCCCGGCGAACGGGTTGGTGCCCACCGCGAACGACAGCGCCGCGGCGACGGCGATGAGCAGGCCCGCGCCCGCGGGGATCGCCCACGGGCCGCGCCACCAGTGGTTCACGTCGGGTTCCTCTCGGTCAGGGTCGGCGGGTTGGCGGCGGGGTCAGAACGCGGCGAGCGTCGCCCGGTACCCGGCCCTGCCGATCTCGGCGACGATGTCGTCGGTCGTGGTGCGGGTGGCGTCGTGGTCGACCTCGACCCGCGCGGAGGCGAACTTCACGCTGACGTCCTGCACGCCGGGCAGGCGGCCGACCTGCTTCTCGATCTTGGTCACGCAGGAGGGGCAGCTGAAGCCCTCGGCGCGGAAGACCGAGTGGGTCGTGGTACCTGGGGTGGTGGTCATGGTCCGTTCCTTCCGGTCGGGTCCCGGGGTCCCGGGCGACCTCACCGTACGGATCCCGGGTGCGCGGCAACATGACGGCCGTCAATCAGCCGCAAGGTCCCTGACCTGCGACGACACCGGGCCCGCGGCTACCCTGACCACATGAGCCAGCGGCGCCCGTCGGCCGAGGGGCGGCGCACCATCCCGCTGCGGGAGGTGACGCTGCCGCACCAGTGCCCCCGCCCGGTGCGGATGCACGTGCTCGCGCGGGCGCCGTACTTCGTGGGCCTCGGCGAGGCGGAGCTCGACGTCATCGACCGGCGCATGCGGACGATGTCGGTGCCGGCGGGCGGCTACCTCTACCACGCCGGTGACCGCGCGGACGCGCTGTACGTCGTGGCGGAGGGGAGCGTGAAGGTCTCCCAGGTCACCGCCGGTGGGACGGAGACGGTGACGGACATCCTCGTGCCGGGGGAGCTGTTCGGCGCGATGGGGACGCTGGGGGAGCCGTACCACCGCCAGTCGGCGTCCGCGCTGGTGGGGACGTGTGCGCTACGGATCGACCAGGACGCCTTCCGGGACGTGCTCGCCACGTACCCCCGCGTGGGGCTGCGGGTGCTCGACGACGTCGCGGCCCGCCTGGCCCGGGCGCACTCCGACATCGGGGGGACCAGCGACACCGTGCCGCAGCGGGTCGCGACCGCGCTGCTGCGCCTCGCGGACAAGCTCGGCGAGGACCGCGGGGCCGAGGGCGTGCTGCTGGAGGTGCCCCTGTCCCGGGCGGACCTGGCGGGCCTCGCCCGGTCGACGCCGGAGTCGGTCTCCCGCGTGATGAGCCGCTGGAAGAAGCACGGCGTGATCGCCTCCGGACGGCGCTGGACGGCGCTGCTGGACCGGCAGCGGCTCGAGGCCGAGGCCGCCGGGGTCGGTTGAGCGGCTACCCGGCCAGCAGCGCGTCCAGTGGGGCGACCGGGACGACGCCGTCGGCCCGTGCGGCGAGTGCGGGGTCGACGGTGACCAGCGCGTCGGCCTGGAGCCGGACGAGGGCCAGGTGCTCGGCGTCGCGCAGGGTGTCCCAGCCGTGCTCGCGCGCGATGCGCCACGCGACGCCCCGGGAGACCCGGTCGGCGAGCAGCCGCAGCTTCACCTCGGTGACGCGCTCGTGGGCCGCCAGCGCCGCGCGGTCCGAGCGCCGGCCGGCGACGACGTCGTCCAGCAGCAGCTGGAGCGCGTCGGAGCGGATGGAGCCCGGCGCGACGAGCTGGACGCCGGGGTCCACGCGCACCTCACCGTCGACGATGTGCAGCAGCGTGCGGGCGTCGATGACGTAGCGCTTCATCGCCACAGGCTAGGCGCGGTGACTGCGCCGGGGCGGGACCGTGGTTCGTCGCGCTCGCGGTCAGCCTTCGACCCGCGTGGTGACGTACGCGAGGACCTCGTCGTAGTTCTCGGCTGTGCAGAACAGCGCGACGTGCGCCCCCAGCGGGCCGCGCAGGACGATCGTCCGATGCTCGCGGTCCTGGTCGACCCGGCGCACGTCGCGCCACGTCAGGTACTGCGCCTGGTTCCCCCCGGCGAGCG
>JAEWQZ010000149.1 GCA_023460255.1 Actinomycetes bacterium | reverse complement strand
CGCCCGTCCGTGGCGGCCCGCACCGCCGCGACGAAGTCCTCGGCGCGGTGGTCGACGACGACGTGCGCACCGAGGGCCAGGCAGCGTGCGGCGCGTTCCGGCCCGCCCGCCGTGGCGACCACCCGGGCGCCGAGCGCGACCGCGACCTGGATCGCCGTCGTGCCGATGCCACCCGAGCCGCCGTGCACGAGGACCGTCTCGCCGGCGGTGAGGCCGGCGCTCGTGACGAGTGTCGCCCAGACGGTGCAGCACGCCTCCGGGAGTGCCGCGGCGTCGACGAGGGGGACGTCGTCGGGCGCGGGCAGGACGAGGCCGGAGCGGACCCGGGCGAGGTCGGCGTACCCGCCGCCGTCGAGGAGCGCCGCGACGCGGTCGCCGACCGACCAGCCCGCCGTGGGTCCCGCCGCGACGACCTCACCGGCCACCTCGAGGCCCGGCCAGTCCGGGGCGCCCGGGGGCGGCGGGTATCGTCCTTCACGTTGCAGCAGGTCAGCACGGTTCACGCCGGACCCGGCGACGGCGACGACCACCTCGTCACCGTCGGGCCGCGGGTCGGGACCGTCGACCAGCCGGAGCACGTCGGGCCCCCCTGGTTCGCCGATCGCCAGAATCCGCATGCCACGAGTGTTGCAGGCGGGTGAAAAACGGCCGATATCGTGTGCTGGGCCGACCTGATGCCTCGAACGGACTAATGCCGGGGCGCGTGGTCGCCGATGCTTGGTGAACGGCGGCGGCCGACGTGGGCGCCAGTCGGGATCCAGCACGTGGTGCGGGGGATGCGCAACCTCGCACAGTGAAGGAGAAGCCATGCTTCGCAGGTTGGGCATCCGGGGAAAGGTCCTCGCGGCCCTGTCCGTGCCCGTGGTCGTGCTGTTCCTGCTGGCAGGGCTGACGTCCTGGCAGGCCGTTCAGGACGTGCGCACCACGCGCGCCGTCCAGGAGGTCCTCGACGCGCTCGACCAGGCGTCGCTGCTCGCCCAGGCCGTCCAGGAGGAGCGGTCGGTCTCCGTCGGCCTCTTCGGCCCTGCGGCCGCCGACCTCGAGGCCACCGGCGACCTCGACGGCGTGCGCCAGACCACCGACACCGCGGTCAACCGCTTCCGCAGCGCCGCGCGCGGCATCGACTTCGACTCCCTCGACCCCGTCACCAGGGACGCCTTCGGCGACATCGACGCCCAGCTCGGCGTGCTCCGCTCGGTCCGCTCCTTCGTCGACGTCCGCCAGGTGGCGATGCTCACCGTCGACCAGGCGTTCAGCGGCCTCATCGACAGCATCGTGCGCTTCCCCGGCAACGTCGCGCAGAGCCTCTCCGACCGCCAGCTCGCCCTGATCGTGGACGCCGACGCCGGCGTCCAGCAGCTCATGGAGGCCTACGCGCACGAGCAGGTGCTCGGCCGCGAGGTCCTGCTCAACGTGCAGGCGGGCGTGATCGCGCCGACGGCCGTCAACAACTCCGACCTCCAGGCCATCTCCGCGCTCATCGCGGACACCGACGAGTTCCGCCTGGACGTCAGCTCCGCCGTGTACGACCTGGGCACCGAGACGGCGATCCCCGAGGTCGTGCTCACGGACAACCAGGCGCCCGACGACCTCCCGGCCATGCGTCGTGACCTCCGCAACCTCACCGAGATCCGCCTGATGACCTGGGCCCCGGACGTGTGGGCGGCCTCCCAGCAGGAGGAGATCGAGGCCCTCGCCGTCGCCGACGAGGAGATCACCGGCCTCGCCGACCGCCGCGCGAACACCGTCGCCAACGCCGCTCTGCGCGAGGCCGCGCTGACCATCTCGGTCACCGCCCTCGCCGTGGTCCTGTCGATCGTCATCGCGCTGTCCATCGCCCGCGCCATCGTCCGCCCGGTGCGCCGCCTGACCGAGGCCGCCGCGACGGTGCGTGACGAGCTGCCGCACCTGGTCGAGCAGGTGGCCATCCCCGGCCAGGGCCCCGACCTGCGCCTGACGAAGATCCCTGTGGAGTCCCGCGACGAGATCGGTCGCCTGGCGACCGCGTTCAACGAGGTGAACGCCACGACCATCGAGGTCGCCCAGGAGCAGGCCGCCCTGCGTGCGTCCATCGCCGAGATGTTCGTCAACGTGGCCCGCCGCGACCAGGTCCTCCTCAACCGGCAGCTGTCCTTCATCGACGCGCTGGAGCGCGCGGAGGAGGACCCCAAGACGCTGGCCGACCTCTTCCGGCTCGACCACCTCGCCACCCGCATGCGCCGCAACAGCGAGTCGCTCCTCGTCCTCGCGGGCATCGACACCGGACGCCGGCTCCGCGAGCCGCTGCCCACCTCCGACGTCATCCGGACCGCGTCGTCCGAGATCGAGCACTACGAGCGGATCCAGCTCGAGCTCCCGGTCGACCCGCTGATGCTCGGTCACACAGCCCTGCCGACCGCGCACATGCTCGCCGAGCTGCTGGAGAACGCGACGGTGTTCTCCGACCCCGGCACCCCCGTGCACGTCTCCACGGGCATCGACGAGACCGCCGTCATCATCACGATCCTCGACCAGGGTCTCGGCATGACCGCCGAGGAGCTCGGCCAGGCGAACGCGCGCCTGCAGACGTCGTCCGCGAGCGACGTCCTCGGCGCCCAGCGCCTGGGCCTGTACGTGGTCGGCCGCATCTCGGCTCGCCTCGGCGCCTCGGTCACGCTCGGCCTCGGCCCGGAGGGCAAGGGAACCCTCGTCACCGTCCGCATGCCGCTCGTCCTGTTCGTCAACACCGACGCCATCCCGCTCACCCCGCCGACCGCCGCGCCGGCCCGCGTCGAGAGCTTCGTCCTGCCCGAGGAGGCCGCGGCCGTCGCCCACGACACCGCGTACGCACCGGTGCCGGATGCGGTGCAGGACGTGGCCCCGGGCGCCTACGGCTCCGCGGAGAACCCGGCCCAGGCCGTGGACCTCACGGCGCTCGTCGAGGGCACCACGGGCACCGGCCTGCCCAAGCGCCGCTCGCACGCCGACGCCGCCCCCACGTGGGACATGTCCGGCGGTGACACCGCGGCTGCCTCGGCGATCCCGCTGGCGCCGACCCCGGAGTCCCTCGCCGGCGCCGCGCAGGCGCAGGAGGAGGTCTGGCAGCCGCCGGTCGTCCAGGCGTCGACGCCGCTCGTGCCGCGCCGCCGCACGGAGGACGCC
>JAEWQZ010000148.1 GCA_023460255.1 Actinomycetes bacterium | reverse complement strand
ACGCCGACGCGAACGCGGCCACCGCGAGCGCGACCGCACCGCTGACCACGAGCGCCGTGCCGTCCGGGCTGCGCTCCGCCGCGACCCAGCCCGCCGACGACGCCGCGACCAGCACGCCCGTGACCGTGCCCGCCACCGAGTCCACGAGCCGGGCCCGGCCGTCCTGGCGGGCGAGCTCGTTGACGAAGGCGAGGAGCACGGCGAGCGCGACGACGATCGGCAGCTCGCGCAGGAACGGCTGGCCGCGCGTGGCGGTCACCGCGACGACGGCGCCCGCCCCGCCGAGCGCGATGACCACGGCGGAGCCCAGGACGTTGGGCAGGCCGAGCAGCAGGGGCCAGCCGGCAGCGATCGCCAGGGCGAGCAGCACGGCGGCGACGACGACGGGGAGCTCGCCGGCGCCCTCGAGCGCGGGCAGACCCACGACGAACGAGGCGACGGCCATGAGGGCGGCGAGCACGGCGGTGAGCACCGCGCGGGTCGAGACCTCCATCAGCGGGCCTGGTGGGCGGGACGCAGGGGCACGGAGGCAGTGTTCCAGATCGCCGGTCCGCCTAGGGAACGGTCGCCCGGACGGGACGGCCCGGGCGGTACCGTGGGGCCACAGCCGACCCAGGAGGGCCCGCCGGTGGCAGACCTGTTGCTGCTGACACCCAGCGCCGGGGGCTCCGCTCAGGTGCTCCCGGCCCTCGGCCTGCTCAACCACCGCGTGCGCGTCCTGCCGGTGGAGCCGTCGGCGCTCCTGGACGCCCCCGACGCCGACGTCCTCCTGCTCGACGCGCGCCGCGACCTCGCGACGGCACGGTCCACCTGCCGCCTGCTGCGCGCCACGGGCCTGAGCGTGCCGCTCGTCCTCATCCTCACCGAGGGCGGGCTGACCGTCGTCACGGCAGAGTGGGGGGCCACCGACATCGTCCTCGAGGACGCGTCCCCCGCGGAGGTCGAGGCCCGGCTGCGCCTGGCCATCGAGCACGGGGGCGGCGAGGAGGCGGACGAGGTCGCCGAGATCTCCTCCGGGGACCTCACCGTCGACGCCGGCGGCTACGTCGCGCGCGTCCGCGGACGACCCCTGGACCTCACCTACAAGGAGTTCGAGCTGCTCAAGTACCTCGCCCAGCACCCCGGCCGCGTCTTCACCCGCGCCCAGCTCCTCCAGGAGGTCTGGGGCTACGACTACTACGGCGGCACGCGGACGGTCGACGTCCACGTGCGACGCCTGCGCGCCAAGCTGGGCCCCGAGCACGAGCAGCTCATCGGCACGGTCCGCAACGTCGGCTACCGCTTCGAACCGCCGCGCGAGCGCAGGGCCACCGCCGACGACGAGGCGCCCGCCGCGGCACCCGCCGAGCAGTGAGCGCTCGCCGACCCGCCGTGTGGCGCGGTCCCCGCATGCTCTTCGGGCGGCTCAGCGCCGGCGGCGAGCGCAACCTCCTCGACACCCTGCGGACCGAGAAGGCCGGCGGAGCGCTGCTCCTCCTCGGCGCCGTCGTGGCCCTGGCCTGGGCGAACTCCCCCTGGCGCGACTCGTACCAGTCCTTGCGCGGGACGGTCGTCGGGCCGGAGAGCCTGCACCTGCACCTCTCGCTCGAGCACTGGGCGACCGACGGGCTGCTGACGATCTTCTTCTTCGTCGTCGGGCTGGAGCTCAAGCGTGAGATCGTCGCCGGCGAGCTGCGGCGCCCGGCGACGGCGGTGGTGCCGATCGTCGCGGCCGTCGGCGGCATGACCGTCCCGGCCCTGATCTTCGTGACCGTCAACGCCACCGCCGCGACGGGCGACCTGCGGGGCTGGGCGGTGCCCACCGCCACGGACATCGCGTTCGCGGTGGCGGTGCTCGCCGTCGTCGGCCGGCACCTGCCCAACGCGCTGCGCGCGTTCCTGCTCACCCTCGCGGTGGTCGACGACCTGCTCGCGATCGTCGTCATCGCGATCTTCTACAGCGAGGACATCTCGTTGGGCTGGCTCGCGGCGTCGTTCGCCGCCTGCGCCCTGTTCCTCGTGCTGCTGCGGCGGCGGGTGACGGCGCCGTGGCTGCTCGTGCCGCTCGGCCTCGTGGCGTGGGCGTTCATGCACGCCTCGGGGGTGCACGCGACGATCGCCGGCGTGGTGCTCGGGTTCTGCGTACCGGCCCTGGCCGCGAACGGGGAGGAGTCGCTCGCCGAGCGCTTCGAGCACCGGTGGCGGCCGATCTCCGCCGGCGTCGCGGTCCCGGTCTTCGCGCTCTTCGCGGCGGGCGTGGCCCTGGACCCCGACAGCCTCGGCGCAGCTCTGCGCGACCCGGTCGCGCAGGGCGTGATGCTCGGCCTCGTCGTCGGCAAGCCGCTGGGCATCGTGGCAGCGACGTGGCTCGCGTCCCGGATCACCCGCGCCCCGTTCGCCCCGGGCGTCGGCTGGGCGGACATCGCCGGCCTGGGCATGGTCGCGGGGATCGGGTTCACCGTGTCGCTGCTCATCGGTGCCCTGGCGTTCGGCGAGGGCACGGCCCGCGACGACCACGTCCGCGCGGCGATCCTCGTCGGCTCGCTGATCTCGGCCCTGGCCGGCTCGGCCGTGCTCGTCGCCCGCGACAGGTACCACCGGGACCTGCGGGTCGAGGCCGTCGCGCGGTAGGTTCGGCCTCCGTGACCGATCCGTCCGCCGTCCTCCTGCCCGGGCCGTGGCGGCACCGATTCGTCCCGGCCAACGCGGCCCGGTTCCACGTCGCCGAGGTGGACCCGTCGGGCGACGCCGTGGAGGGCGCCGCGCGGCGCCCGCTCGTCGTCCTGCTGCACGGCTTCCCGCAGATGTGGTGGGCCTGGCGCGGACCGCTGGCCGCGCTCGGTGCGGCCGGGTACCGGGCGGTCGCTATGGACCTGCGCGGCACCGGGGCGTCGGACAAGCCGCCGAGCGGCTACGACGTGCCCACGCTCACCCGGGACGTCGCCGGCGTGATCCGCTCCCTGGGCGCGCAGGAGGCGGTCGTCGTCGGGCACGGCGTCGGCGGCACCGTCGCGTGGTCGATGGCGGCGCTCGAGCCGGGCGTGACGCGCGCGGTCGCGGCGTTCGGCGCCCTGCACCCGCTGCGGATGCACACCGGCGCCGTCGTGCGCGCCATGCTCGCCCGGACCAGCGGGCGCCACCTCGCCTTCGCCCAGCTCCCGTACTTCCCGGAGCGCGTGACGACCCGGGGCGACCTGGTGCCGCGGGTGCTGGCCGAGTGGGGCGCCCCCGGCTGGCTCACCCCCGAGGTCGCGGACACCTACCGGAGCGCGGCGCAGGTCCCGTTCGCCGCGCACAGCGCGATGGAGATCCTGCGCTGGATGGTCCGCTCGACGCCACGGGTCGACGGCCAGCGCTACCTGGCCGCGCTGCGGACCCCGACACGGGTGCCGGTGCTCCAGGTGCACGGGGCGTTGGACCGCGCCATCCCGCTGCGCGTGGCGGCGTGGGGCAACGGCGCGCCCTACCGCTTCGAGGCGCTGCCAGGCGCCGGGCACTTCCTGCCCGACGAGGCGCCCGACGGCACCGCGGAGGTGCTGCTCGACTGGCTCGGCTCACTCTGACGGCGCGGGCGCCGACGACGGCGCGGGCGCAGGTCCGCGCACAGGGCCCGGCTTGACGAGCCGCGCCGCGGCGGCGGTGTCCGTCTCGCCGATCCCGTAGGAGGGGCAGAGCCGGGCGAGCGGGCAGGCGCCGCAGGCGGGGCGGCGCGCGTGGCACGTCCGCCGGCCGTGGATGATCAGGTGGTGGCTGAACATCGTCCAGTCGCGCTTGGGGATCATCGCGCACAGCTCGGTCTCGACGGCCACGGGGTCCTCGCTCTCGGTGAGCCCGAGCCGCCGGGACACCCGCAGCACGTGCGTGTCCACCGGCAGCCCGGGGACGCCGAAGGCGTTGCCGAGCACCACGTTCGCGGTCTTGCGCCCGACGCCGGGCAGGGTCACCAGGTCCTTCATCCGGCGCGGCACCTCGCCGTCGAACCGCTCCACGAGGGCCTGACCGAGGCCGATCAGCGACTGGGTCTTCGCGCGGAAGAACCCCGTGGGCATGACGAGCTCCTCGAGCTCGGCGCGGTCGGCCGCGGCGTAGGCCGCCGCGTCGGGGTACCGCGCGAAGAGGGCCGGGGTCACCGTGTTCACCCGCACGTCGGTGGACTGCGCGGACAGGATGGTGGCGACGAGGAGCTCGAGCGGGGTGGTGAAGTCGAGCTCGATGACGGCGTCCGGGTACCGCTCGGCCAGCACGCGGTCGATCCGTCGGGCGCGCCGGGTCCGGGCGAGGGGGGTCTCCACGCCGGTCAGCCTAGGGGTGGCCGCCCACGCCACCGGCGGCCCGCGCACCCCCCGGCGGGCCCGCGGAGCGGCCGTCCCGGCAGGCGAAACGTTCCATCTCGTGGGATCGCTCCCGTATGTGCGCGTGAACACCTGGGCCGATGGGGTGAACGTGCTGCTCAGCGCTCAAGTCCGTGATCATCGCAGCCGACATCTGCTCCAGCGGGGGATGGTGGACTCGAGGAGATCACGGATGGCCGTGGCACAGGTCAAGCAGCGGCGCACCGCGCCGGGACACGACGCGCGTGCAGCGCGTCGCGCCCTCCGGGCGGAGAAGGCGCAGCTGCTCCGCTGGCGCCGGCTGCTCCGCGCCCGGCTCGACCTCGCCGTCGCCGCCTACGCCCCGCCGGAGACCCTCGGCGCGATGAGCTGGGACATCCTGCCCGACGCGCAGATGTCGCTGCCCCACCCCCAGGAGCTGACCTCGCTCGTGCACGTCGGTCCCGAGATGGACCAGGTCGCGCTCATGCAGCGCCTGCGTGACCTCGACCGCCGGCTCGCCGAGTACGGCGAGCACCTCGACGCGGCGCTGGAGGACTCCACGCAGCGGATCCTCGACGCCATCGTCGCCCGCGACGTCGTCGGACCCGAGGCTCGCTGACCGCGAGGGCATGAGGCAGGATGGACGGAGCGGGCTGCCGCTCGCGTCCGGCGAGGCGAGGACGGGGATGTGGACGACGTCGTGCTCTCGGCCCCGATGTTCGCGGGGATCGACCAGGATGCCTCGCGGGAGCTGCTCGCCTCGATGGCACGCGTCGACCTCCCCCGCGGTGAGGCCCTCTTCCACGAGGGCGACGCGGGCGACCGGCTGTACGTCATCGGCGCCGGCAAGGTGAAGCTGGGCCGGCGCTCGGCCGACGGGCGGGAGAACCTCCTGTCCGTCCTCGGCCCCGGTGAGATGTTCGGCGAGCTCTCGCTCTTCGACCCCGGCCCCCGCACCGCGACCGCGACCGCCGTCGCCGACGCCCGCCTGTACGAGCTGACCCACGACGAGCTCATCACGTGGGTCCAGCACAACCCGACCGTCGCCAAGCACCTGCTCGGCGCGCTCGCCCGGCGGCTGCGGCGGACCAACGAGGCGCTCGCCGACCTGGTCTTCTCCGACGTGCCCGGCCGGGTCGCCAAGGCGCTCCTGGACCTGTCCACCCGCTTCGGCCAGCCTGTCGAGGACGGGCTGCGCGTGGCCCACGACCTCACGCAGGAGGAGCTCGCCCAGCTCGTCGGCGCCTCCCGCGAGACGGTCAACAAGGCGCTCGCGGACTTCACGGCGCGCGGCTGGGTGCGCCGCGAGGGCCGCGCCGTCGTGATCCTCGACCTGAACCGCCTGGAGCGCCGGGCCCGCTGAGGGCGCCGGGCCCGCCGAGGGCTCAGCCGAGCTCGACGACCAGCTCGATCTCGACGGGCGCGTCGAGCGGCAGCACGGCCACGCCGACCGCGCTGCGCGCGTGCACGCCCGCGTCGCCGAACACCTGGCCCAGCAGCTCGCTGGCGCCGTTGACGACGCCGGGCTGCCCCGTGAACGACGGGTCCGAGGCGACGTAGCCGACGACCTTCACGACGCGCTTGACGCGGTCGAGGCTGCCGGCCAGCTCCGCGATCGCGGCCAGGGCGTTGAGGGCGGCCACGCGCGCGAGGTCGCGGGCGACGTCGGGCGCCACCAGCCCGGGTCCCTCGCCGACCTTGCCGCGCGCCGGCAGGGCGCTGTCCACGAACGGCAGCTGCCCGGACGTCCACACGTAGGCACCGGTACGCACGGCCGGCGTGTACGCCGCGACGGGCGCGACGACGGGCGGCAGCGTGATGCCGAGCTCGGTCAGGCGGTGGCTGACGCTCACTGTCGGCCCGTCAGCCCGCGACCGGCCGCTTGAGGTAGGCGACGAGGCCGTTGCCGTCGGGCCCGGTCACCACCTGGACCAGCTCCCAGCCGTCCGCCCCCCACTGGTCGAGGATCGCCTTGGTGGCGTGCACGATGAGGGGGACCGTGGCGTACTCCCAGCGCGTCATGCGCGCAAGGCTAGCCGCCGCTGGCCGACTGCCGCTCCAGGGGCCGCCGTGAGCGGCCCATGCGGTAGGCGCTCGGGCGGGCGACGAGCTCCGGCTCGGCCTCGATCACGTCGCGCCAGGAGGAGACGTCGGGGTAGCGGCGCAGGAGCGCCCGGCGCTCACGCTCGGTCATGCCGCCCCAGACCCCGAAGAGGATGTGGTGGTCCAGGGCGTCGATGAGGCACTCGACCCGCACCGGGCACGTCGCGCAGACCTCGCGTGCGGAGCGCTGGGCGGCGCCCTCGACGAACAGGTCGTCCGGCGGCGCACCCGAGCACGCCCCGTACGCGGTCCAGTGCTGATCAGCCACCAGACCTCCTCTCACCCGCGTGCCCTCCAGGGTAGGACGCCGCTGGGCACGCTCTCATGGGCCATTCGGGTCGGATTTCCGGCGCGCGGGCAGGGCGGGCACGACGGAAAGAGCCGTCCGCGGCCATCTTGGCGAAGCCCGGGGCCGCAGTCCAGGGACCTTTCGGCCTCGGGGACGACGACGCACCTCGGCCCGCCGGGGCGCGCGGCATCGGGCGAGCACGGGAGATCGTGCACAGGATCTCCACCGGCCGGGCGGGCGACGCCGACCGGCGGCGCGGCGGCCTCCCGTACCCTGGGGACCATGGTGTCGTCTGTCCGTTCGGCCCCGGGACGCCGGATCAGCGTCGCGCAGGTCCTCGGCCTCCTGCTCGCGTTCTTGCTCATGTCGGGTCTCGGCGGCCTGCTGGCCGCAGGCCTGGTGATGCCCGCCGTGGGCGCCACGAGCACCGTGACCGGGACGTCGGTCCGCCTCTTCGACGACCTCCCCGCGGAGCTCGAGGAGGTGCCGCTGTCCGAGAAGTCGGTCATCCTCGCCTCCGACGGGACCCTGCTCGCCGAGTTCTACATCGAGAACCGGATCATCGTCGGCCTGGACCAGGTGTCGCAGCCGATGAAGGACGCGGTCATCGCGATCGAGGACCACCGCTTCTACGACCACGGGGCGATCGACCCGCAGGGCATGCTCCGCGCGCTCGTGCGCAACGCCACCTGCGAGGGCGAGTGCGCGACCCAGGGTGGCTCGACCCTGACCCAGCAGTACGTGAAGAACGCCCTGGTGCAGGCTGCGATCCAGGGCGCGGACTCCGACGCCGAGCGGGCGGCCGCGATCGAGGCGGCCACGACGGCGGACGGCACCGAGGGCGTGGCCCGCAAGCTCGCCGAGGCCAAGATGGCCATCGCGCTCGAGCAGGTCCTCACCAAGGACGAGATCCTCGAGCGCTACCTCAACATCGCCCAGTTCGGGCTGTCCGTCTACGGCGTCGAGGCGGCCGCGCGGTACTACTTCTCGATCCCCGCGTCGGAGCTGAACTACCTCCAGGCCGCGACGATCGCCGGCATCACCCGGGGCCCCAGCCTGTACGACCCCACGCGCAACCCCGAGGAGTCCCAGGCCCGCCGCGACCGCGTGCTGACCCGGATGCACCAGCTGCGCATGATCACCACCGAGGAGTTCGAGGCGGGCAAGGCGACGCCGATCGCCGACACCCTCGTCATCGGGGCCCCCGCCTTCACGTGCGCGGCCGCGAACGCGATCAGCGGTGCCGGCTTCTTCTGCGACTACGTCACGAAGATCATCCGGACCAACCCGGTGTTCGGGGAGACCGAGGACGAGCGTCAGGGGATGCTCTACCGCGGTGGCCTGACGATCACCACGACGCTCAACCCGACGCTCCAGGCGGCGGCCGACTACGAGGTGAAGCAGGGCATCCCGATCGACGACCCGTCGGGCGTCGCGTCGGCCATCTCCGTCGTGCAGCCGGGGACCGGCTACGTCCTGGCCATGTCGCAGAACCGGGTGTACAACCCGAAGGAGTCGACCATCCCGTGGGAGACGGCGGTCAACTTCAACACGGACAACATCTACGGCAGCGCGAGCGGCTTCCCGCCCGGGTCGACGTTCAAGCCGTTCACCCTGCTCCAGTGGTTCAAGGACGGGCACGGCCTGGCCGAGATGGTCAACGGCACGCAGCGCACCCGCAACGAGAACGAGTTCACCGCCTGCGGGGCGAAGCTGCCGAGCCGGCCGTGGAAGCTCGGCAACTCCGAGGGCGGCCGCGGCCACATGACGGTGCTCGACGCGACGCGGAACTCCGTCAACAACGGGTACGCGGACATCGCCGCGCAGCTCGACCTCTGCGAGATCATGACCGGGGCCGCGGAGATCGGCGTGCACCGCGCCGGCGGCCTGGCCGGCGACGGCCCGTTCGACCCGGTCCCCGCGAACGTCATCGGCTCCCAGTCGATCGCGCCGCTGACCATGGCCGCGTCCTTCGCCGCGTTCGCGTCGGGCGGCGTGTACTGCGACCCGGTCGCGATCATCAGCGTCGTCAACCGCGAGGGCGAGAGCCTGCCCGTCCCCTCGGCGAACTGCGCGCAGCGCATCGACCCCGGCATCGCGGCGGCGATGAACCACACGCTCAGCCAGGTCTGGCAGGGCACCGGACGGCAGATCGGGGCCCTTCCCGGTCGGCCCGCGGCCGGCAAGACGGGCACGACGTCGAGCAACGAGCACACGTGGTTCGTCGGCTACACGCCGCAGCTGTCGACGGCCGTCTGGGTCGGCTACTCGCAGGGCATGATCCCGGTCCAGGACATCCGCATCAACGGCCGCTGGTACGACAACGTGTACGGCTCGAGCATCGCCGGCCCGACGTGGCGGCGGTTCATGGTCCGCGCGCTCGACGGCGCCGCGGTCATGCGCTTCGCCGCCCCGCCCGAGCAGTACATCGGCGGCATGAAGGGGCAGGTCCCCAACGTCACGGGGATGTCGATCGAGCAGGCGACGCGCGTGCTGCGCGAGGCCGGGTTCAACGTGCGCACCGGCAAGGTCTGGTACTCCGACGTTCCCGCCGGCGGCGTGGCCGGCACCACGCCGACCGCCGGGTCGCGGGTGCTGCGCGGCACGGCGATCCAGCTCCACCCGTCCGTCGGACCCGCACCCGTCGAACCCCCGGACCCGGGCGGAGGCGGCATCATCATCCCGCCCGGTGGCGGCGGCGGCGGGCCCGGTCGACCGTGACGGCGGCCGGGTGACGGCCCGCGCGCTCATCGGTGGTGCGGCCCTGGCC
>JAEWQZ010000147.1 GCA_023460255.1 Actinomycetes bacterium | reverse complement strand
GCTCGTCGCCGAGCTCGGCGACCCCGTCGCCTGAGGGGCGGCTACAGTCGCCGGGTGCCCGTCCCGCCGTTCATCGCCGACCTGCGCGCCCGCGTCGGCACGTCGCCCCTCTGGCTGCCCGGCGTGTCCGCCGTCGTCACCGACGACGACGGCCGGCTCCTGCTCGGCCGCCGGTCGGACAACGGCCACTGGGCGGTCGTCAGCGGGATCCCCGAGCCCGGCGAGCAGCCCGCGGCGGCCGCCGTCCGCGAGGTGCTGGAGGAGACCGGGGTCGTCGCGGAGGCCGTCGCGCTGACCGCCGTGGACGTCAGCGACCTCATCACCTACCCGAACGGCGACGTCGCCCAGTACCTCGACGTGTGCTTCTGGTGCCGGGCGACCGGCGGTGCGGCGCGGGTCGCCGACGACGAGTCCACCGACGTCGGCTGGTTCACGGCCGACGCCCTGCCCGCACCCCTGCTCGACTCGAGCGTGGAGCGGATCGCCCGCACCCTCGCCTACGTGCAGGCGCTCGGGTCCGGGCGGCCCGCGGCGACCTGGTTCACCACCGGCACCTGACCGGCCCTGGCCGGCACCTGACCGGCACCCACGGGCGCCGCTCACGTCCAGCGGAACAGCCGCGCCGCCAGCGGGACGCACACCAGCGTCCACACAGCCAGGACGGCGAGCTCCGCGCCGGGGAAGACGCCCTCGTACCAGCCGGCGCCGAGCGCCTGCGACGTGGCGCCGAGCGGCGTGAACCTGCTGATCGTCTGCACGACCTCCGGCATGAGCGGCAGGGGGAACCACACCCCGGCGAAGAACAGCGAGGTCATGTAGACGAGCATGCCCGCGCCGGTCGCGGCGCCCTGGTTCGGCACGACGGCGGCGATCACCGCCCCCAGCGCCATGTTGGCCGCCGCCCCGGCGAGGATCGCGAGCAGCGTCACCGACGGGTCGACGGGCATGCTCACCCCGAGCACCAGCGCGCCGCCGAGGACGGCGAGCGTGGAGGACACCAGGAGCATCGCCAGGTTGATCGCGAGCTGTGCGACGAGCAGCCGCGAGGGCGGCAGCGGCGTCGTCGAGAGCCTGCGCAGCACGCCCTTCTCGCGGTACGTGCCCATGGTCGGCGGGAACGTCGTGTACGCGACGGTGCCGATCGCGAGCGCCAGCACGATGGGCGTGTACCCGGTGATCGCCGTGATGCCGGACAGCGGCGGGGTCTCGCCGAACGGCTCGTCGGCCCACGGCATGAGCAGGCCGAGCGCCAGCAGGAGGACGACCGGGAAGAACAGGCCGAAGAACACGGTGGCCGGCTCGCGCAGGTACAGCCGCCCCTCCGTGAGGGTCAGCGCGACGAGGACGCGCGGGCTGCGCGCGGTGCCGGTGGTCGTGCCGGTGGTCGTGCCGGGGGTCGCGCGGGGAGCGGTGGGCGTGGCGGTCATCTCAGGACTCCTTGCCGGGGACGTCGGCGTGGGCGCCGTTGGCGCTGACGATGGACACGAACGCCTCCTCCAGGGAGCCCTGCTCCACCCGGAGGTGCTGGGGCCGCCGGCCGACGGCGGTGACGGCGAGCACGACGTCGACGGCCACCTCCGTCCCGCGGACCTCGTGGTCGGCTCCCTCGATGCTCACCGACGTGACACCCGGCAGGGCCTCGAGCAGCCCGGCGGGCAGGGGGTCCGTCACGGCGTCCGGCAGGGAGAACCGGACGGTCTGCGCGGTCGCGCGCGCGGCGAGCTGCGCGGGGGTGCCCTCCGCGACGATCCGGCCGGAGTCGATGAGCAGCACCCGGTCGGCGAGCCGCTCGGCCTCCTCCATGAAGTGGGTGACCAGCACGATCGTCACGCCACGCTCCCGGATCCGCTCGATCACGCCCCAGGTCTCGCGTCGGGCCTGCGGGTCGAGGCCGGTGGTGAGCTCGTCGAGGATCGCGACCTCCGGGTTCCCGACGAGCGCGAGGGCCACCGACAGGCGCTGCTTCTGCCCGCCGGACAGGCGGCGGAACTGGGTGTCACGCCGGTCGGCGAGCCCGAGGTCGCGGACCAGCTCGGCCGGGTCCGCGGGGTTCGCGTAGAACGACGCGTAGAGCTCGAGGGCCTCGCGGACGGTGATCTTCGCGGGCATCTCGCTCTCCTGGAGCTGGAGGCCCAGGCGCTCCCGCAACGCGGCCCGGTCGACCTGCGGGTCGAGGCCGAGGACACGCACCGCACCGGCGTCGGGCACGCGCAGGCCCGCGACGCACTCGACGGTGGTGGTCTTGCCGGCCCCGTTCGGGCCGAGGATGCCGACGATCTCGCCGGCGCCGACGGTGAACGAGACGTCGTCGGCGGCGACCTTGGGGCCGTAGGCCTTCCGCAGTCCGCTGACGGTGATGACGTCGGTCATGGTGCGCTCCCGGGCGGGGTCAGGTGAGGGGAGGTCAGATGAGGGGTGCCGTGCGGATCGGCGTGCTCCGCAGGATCCCCTGGAAGGCGACGACGACGGCGGCGAGGACGACAGCGGCGACAGCGGCCCGAAGGACCCCGCCACCGACCGTCCCGACGGCGAGGTCGCCGGTGAGGAAGGGCACGTCGGCACTCATGCCGGCCAGGACGAGCGCCAGCGGGCCGACGGTCAGGGGCAGCGTCAGAGTGCCCACCCAGCCGCCGAAGCGGTAGTAGGTGATGCCGCACAGGAGTCCGCAGAGATGGGCGGTCGCCGTCGTGACCAGGTACTCGCCGAAGAGCAGGCCGACCTGTGAGGTGTCCGAGACGAACGCCAGATCGTCGCCGACGGCGTGCTGCCAGCCCGCCATGGCGTAGACGCCGCGCTCCACCTGGATCAGCGCCACGAGGCCGCCGGCATAGACGACCGACAGCGCGAGCGCCGCCAGCACCGCGGCCCGGCCCAACGTGCGGCGCGTCCGCCCCATCGCGACGTGCACGTTGACCTGCCCGACGGCGACGGCGATCGAGAGCGAGAACGGGAACCACATCATGCCCTGCCGGGAGAACCCGACGATGGACTTCGTCGGGTCGCCGATCGACGCCCAGACGACGATCGCGACGGCGGCCGCGACGGCGATGACGGGGAACGCCCACCGCCCGATCGACCACTGTCCACGGAACAGCCCGCGGCACACCGTGGCGACCGAGGGTCGAAGGACGCGGCTCATCGCGCGGCCTCCTTTCCGTCCTTGGAGGTCAGGTCGACGAAGAGGTCCTGCAGGTCGATCCCGCCGAGCTCGAGTCCGGCGGCGTGCGCCGTGGCGGCGTCGTCGGGGGTGAGGGTGTCGTAGAGGGTGACCTGCGCCGTCCGGCCCAGCGAGCGACGACCGATGGCGCGGCGGCCTTCGACGAACGCGTCCACCGCGTCGGCCGGCCCGGTCACGGTTGCCCCGCGCGAGCGCAGGGTGTCGGCGTCGTCGGCGAGCAGCACGCGGCCCTCGTCGAGGATGACGACGTGCTCGAGCAGCCGCTGGATCTCGTCGATCAGATGGCTGGAGACGACGATCGTGCGGGGGTGCTCGGCATAGTCCGCGAGCAGCGCGTCGTAGAAGGCGTAGCGCGACGGGGCGTCCATGCCGAGGTGCACCTCGTCGAGCATCGTCAGCGGGGCACGGGTGGCCACGCCGACGACGACGCCGAACGCCGACTTCTTGCCGCGGGACAGGCGCGACGGGCGCGTGCGCGGGTCGAGCTCGAACGTGTCCATGAGCGCGCCCGCGAGGTCGCGGTCGAAGGCCGGCCGCGCGTCGGCCAGCATCCGGAGCGTCTCGTCCAGACGCACGTCGGACGCGACGTCGCCGCTCTCCCGGATGAGGCAGACCCGCTCGGTGACACGCTCGTTCTCCCACGGGTCCGCACCGTCGACGAGGACGGTGCCGGCACTGCTGCGCCGGAACGCGGCGAGGACCGACAGGAGCGTCGTCTTGCCGCTGCCGTTGCGGCCGAGCAGGCCGGTGATGGTGCCCGGTGCGATCGTCAGGTCGACGCCGTCGAGCGCGACGGTGTCGCCGTAGCGGGCCAGGAGGCCCCGGACCTCGACGCCGATGCCGCTCATCGCTGCTCCCCCTGCGCGCGCAGCCGGGCGACGACGTCGTCCAGGGGGACGCCGAGCATCGCGGCCTCCGCGGCCACGGGGTCCACGACGTCGCTGAAGAAGCGCTCGCGCCGGGCGGCCCGCAGCCGCTCGCGGGCGCCGGCGGCCACGAACATGCCGACGCCGCGGCGCTTGTACAGCGTGCCCTCGTCGACGAGCTCGGCGAACGCCTTGGCGGCGGTGGCGGGGTTGATGCGGTAGGTGGTCGCGTACTGGGTGGTCGACATGACCTGCTCCTCCTCCCCGAGCGCACCGGAGAGGACCTCGGTGCGGATCTGGTCGGCGATCTGCAGGTAGATCGGCTCGCGTCCGTCGAAGACCACGCTGCCGCCTCCCGCTCGTTCAGTGGTTCATTACTCGACTAATGAACCACTGAACCTGTGCGGGCGTCAAGCCCCGGCGTCCCGTCCAGCCACCGGCGGTCTGGCCGTGAGGCGTCCGGCCTCCTCGCCCCGCGGCGTCATCGGCGGCGCGACCCGCTCGAGCGGCCGGGCGC